>CAMXKT010000064.1 GCA_947244595.1 uncultured Oscillibacter sp.
TTCGTGAAGCTGGCCAAGGAGCTGGAGCAGATGGGCGCGGACGTGATCTGCGTCAAGGACATGGCGAACCTGCTGCTGCCCATGGACGCCTATTCCCTCATCAAGAAGCTGAAGGAAACCGTGAAGATCCCCATCCACCTCCACACCCACAACACCACGGGCACGGGAGACATGGTGTATCTCATGGCGGCCTATGCCGGCGTGGACATCGTGGACACGGCCCTGAGCCCCCTGGCCAACGGCACGGCCCAGCCCGCCACGGAGTCTCTGGTGGCCACCCTCCAGGGCACCGTCCGGGACACCAAGCTGGACCTGAACAAGATGAGCGAGGCCGCCGCCCACTTCCGCAAGGTGGCCCAGAAGCTCAAGGAGCAGGGAAGCCTGGACCCCAAGGTCCTGAACGTGGACACCAACACCCTCCTCTATCAGGTGCCCGGCGGCATGCTGTCCAACCTGATTTCCCAGCTCAAGCAGGCCAACAAGGAGGAGAAGTACTACGACGTGCTGGCGGAGATTCCCCGTGTCCGGAAGGACTTCGGCTATCCCCCGCTGGTCACGCCCACCAGCCAGATCGTCGGCACCCAGGCCGTCATGAACGTGGTGGTGGGCAAGTACAAGACCTTCCCCAAGGAGTCCAAGGCCCTGCTGAAGGGCGAGTACGGCAAGCTCCCCGGCGAGGTCAGCGAGGAGGTCCGGGCCCTGGCGGGCATCAAGCCCGAGGAGGTCATCACCTGCCGCCCGGCGGACCAGCTGGAGCCGGAGGTGGAGAAGTACCGGGAGGAGTTCAAGGGCGTGGCCAAGAGCGACGAGGACGTGCTCTCCCTGGCCCTGTTCCCCCAGGTGGCCCCCAAGTTCCTGGCCTGGCGGGACGGCCCTCACGACGAGCCCGCCGCCCCTGCCCCGGCGAAGAAGCCGGCGGACCCCAACGCCGTGCGGGAGCTGTTTGTGGAGTTCAAAGGATAAGAGGCTGGTTTGCTTTGAAAGGAGTGTGACATTATGCCTACTGAGAACGAGCGGAAAGACGTTCAGAAAGCCATGGCCTATGATTTACTGCGGATTCTCAAAGAATCGCCCGGAAAGTCATACACCTATGAGGAGCTGGAAAAGCTCATCGACGCTTATATCTCCGGGCTGAAGCAGTAAAACAAAAGAGGGCGGTATCGAAAGATACCGTCCTCTTTTTCACCACCATGTGATCTCGTAGTTGTCCAGGCTCAGGTCGTAGCGGGCCAGCTCCGCCCCGGCGGCGTCGTACAGCGTCAGGACGCAGGGCACCTCCCCGTGGCGGAGGCTGCCCCCGCCGTCGAAGGACTCATGATACCACGCATAGCAGGCGCCGTACAGGGTCAGCTCCTCCTCCGGCAGGTCCTCCGGGTCGTATTCCTCAAACGTCCAGCTATGGTAGCCCAGGGGGTAGGAGAAGCCGAAGACCTGATCCCCCAGCCGCTCCCCCTGGAGGGGGAAGGTTTTGGAC
Source organism: uncultured Oscillibacter sp. (assembly GCA_947244595.1). Taxonomy (GTDB): domain Bacteria; phylum Bacillota; class Clostridia; order Oscillospirales; family Oscillospiraceae; genus Oscillibacter. The sequence goes on from CAMXKT010000064.1 coordinate 1,475, forward strand.
TTGACCAGCTTCTCCCGCTTCCACAGCTCCGGCGTCACCTCCAGCACGGCGGAGGCGGCGTTCTCAAAGGGGCCCGCCGCGTAGATGGTCCCCTTCCAGGCGGCGCAGAGGACGCCCTGGCCCATTTTCAGCTCCCGGCGGCTCTCGTGAACCGTCTCCAGGAAGTGCCGGTTCCACTCCGTGAAGACGTAGGTGTCCCCGGTCCGGGCCAGCAGACAGATGGTGTGCCGGCCGAAGAACTGGAAACGGGGCTTCTGGGATTCCCGCACCGTCAGCAGAGGCTCCAGGTCCGAGAGGAGGTACTGCCGCTCCACCCGGTCCAGCATCCCCCGGACCGTGTAGGGCGGGAAGCCCAGCATCGTGTACACCAGCGCCCACAGCAGGGCGCAGAGAATCAGGTTGCGGATGGTCTTTCGCGCCCGGTTCAGCCTCATGACGCCGCCTCCCATTCCACCCGCACCGTCCAGTCCCCGCCGGGGGGATAGGACAGCTCCGCCCATTGGGGCGGCCGGTCCAGGAGCAGCACCATGGTCTGGCGGAAGCGGGTCCAGCCCTGGGACCAGGGGGGACCGTGGTCCCAGCAGCGGCCCTCCGTCCAGGTCCTGGTCCGCTCGTCATAGGTCCGGCGGGGCAGGTCCCCCTGGTCGTCCCGCCAGGAGAAGAACCAGGTGTTCACGCCGCCGTTTGCCGCCAGGGGGTCCCGCATCTGAATCCACAGGTGGACCTCCGCCGCCGTATGGCCGTTCTGCTCCCGGATCTCCCCCGGCAGGACGTAAAGGGTGCCATGCTCCAGCTCCACCCGGGCGGCGGAGGCCGGGGGCTCCTCCCAGTCCAGCTCCGCCCGGGTGCGGTCCCTCAGGGTGGAGAGGGTGGTGTACTCCCGGGGGGTCACCACCACCAGGACCGCCAGCAGCAGGACCAGCGCCCGGCTGGCCTCCCACAGCCACCCAAGCCAGGGCTTATGTACCCGGTCCAGGGCCCAGCCCACCTCCTGGGCGTTCCCCATGGCCTCCAGGGCCCGCTCCTCCGCCAGCTCCCGGGGCCGGCCCAGGCGGAGGAGGTCCCGGACGTGGTCGTCGTAGTGGACCCGGAGCTCCCTGGCGATGGCCTTCCGGTCCGGCCAAAAGCGGACCTGCTCGCAGACGGCGTCCACCCAGGTTTGAAACTTGTCCCGCATGGCGCGCCTCCTCACGCCGGGGCGGCGCTGTTGACCACCGCGTCCACCTGCTCCCGGAAGGTCACCCACTCCTCCTGACGCTGGTCCAGGGCCCGGCGGCCCTTCCGGGTGATGCGGTAGTACTTCCGGGTACGGCCCTCCGGGGACTTCCGCTCCCGGACGCTGACCAGACCCTCCGCCTCCAGGCCGTGGAGGATGGGGTAGAGGGTCCCCTCCTTCAGCTCGAAGACCTGGTTGGACCGCCGGGCCAGCTCCGTGATCATCTGGTAGCCGTACATCTCCTCCCCCGCCAGCAGGGAGAGGATCAGCAGCGTCGTGCTGCCGCTCATCAGGCTCTTGTCGATCTTCATGGCGCGCCTCCCTTTCAAGATGCCTCGGTCATCTAGGGTTATTATACATAGATGGCCGAGGTTTGTCAAGAGCCACGCAGCAAAAAGCACCCCCGGAGCCTTGACAGACGCCGCCGGGGATGCTATACTTATAAATAAAGAGACACTGCGACAAGCGGTGGGCCTTGTGTCGTTACTTAAGCAAGCTCAAGAAACCGTCACTTGCCCGAGTGGCGGTTTCTGCTTTTTACGATAATCGTAACGGTAAACCGTCCGATATGTAACGTAATCCGCATGGCCTCACCCCCTTTCGGGGTATCTTGGCCCACCGCCTGCCGTTGCGCAGCGTCTCTTCGTCCTCCCCTGGGAGGACGTTTTTTATTTTATCACAGAAAGGGGAAGCCTGTCAAATCCGGCTTCCCCTCCTCTCACGTATAGGACCGCTCCACCCGGACCTTGGCCTGGTAGCCGCTGTCCAGCACCTGGACGGCGCTCTTGATCTTCTCCTCCACCTCCTGGTCCGTGAGGCGGAAGTCGAAGGGTACCGCCGCGTCAAAGATCACGTGGGTGTGTCCCTTCCCCTCCCGGGGCACCATGCGGAAGTCGTGGATGGTAATGCCCCCGTCGATGCACCGGATCAGGGCCTCCACCCGCTTCCGGGTCTCCTGGGTGATGCCGTCGTCGGTGCACACCGGGTCCATGTGAATCACCGCCTCGCAGCCCAGGCGCTCCCGGAGCTCCCGCTCCACGTGGTCGACGCGGCTGTGAAGCTCCAGCAGCTCCCCGCTGGCGGGGACCTCGGCGTGGAGGGAAATCATCCGCCGCCCGGGGCCGTAATCGTGGACAATGAGGTCATGAACCCCCAGGATCGGTTCATGGGAGAGGACCAGGGCCCGGATCTCCTCCACGAACTCCGCCGAGGGCGGCGTGCCCAGCAGGGGGTTCATGGTGGTCTTGGCCGCCTGGACGCCGGACCAGAGGATGAACAGGGCCACCAGCAATCCCCCCCAGCCGTCCAGGGCCACGCCTGTATAGCGCTCCACCAGGGAGGCAATCAGCACCACCGACGTGGCGGCGCAGTCGCTGAGGGAGTCCAGGGCGGCGGCCTCCATGGCCGTGGAGCCGATGCGCTTTCCAATCCGGCGGTTGTAGAAGGCCATATAGAACTTTACGGCGATAGCGGCGCAGAGGACCGCCGTCACCCAAGGCCCTCCCTCCGCCGGAACGGGGTGGAGGATCTTTCCCACGGAGGATTGGGCCAGCTCGAAGCCCATCAGCAAGATCAGCATGGCCACCACCAGGCCGGAGAGGTACTCCATCCGCCCGTGACCGAAGGGGTGCTCATGGTCCGGCTTCTGCTCCGCCAGGCGGAAGCCCAGCAGGGTCACCACGGAGGACCCGGCGTCGGAGAGGTTGTTCACCGCGTCGGCCACCACGGCGATGGACCCGGAAGCCAAACCCGCCAGCAGCTTTCCCAAAAACAGCAGCAGGTTCAGCAGCACGCCCACCGCGCCGCACAGGACGCCGTAGCTCCTCCGGATCTGAGCCTCTGTTTTTTCCTCCGGCTTGAGGAACAGGCGGGCCAATATGGTAATCACAAGATCAACTCCCCTCGCAGGAATCCGCAAATATCACAGGATATGCGGAAGAGCGGTCATTTGATACCGCTCTCCGTTTCTTATTTCTTCCCCGGCAGGACCAATTTCATGTGGCAGCAAAGGTCGTCCAAATCCCGGTCCGTGGCGGCGGGCACCCGGAGCTTGGCCCCGCAGTCCCGGCAGATGAGATCCACGGCGGACCACCGGACCTCCATGCCGTAGCGGCGGCTTCCGCAGGCACAGGAGACGCCGCCCCGGGCGGCGATGTCCCGGAGCTCGGAGAGAACCTCGTACATAATGACGTTGTCCAAAAACGCCTCGTTCTCCCCCTGCCGCTTCTCCTTCTCCGCCAGAATGGCCAGCTCCCGCAGCTGCTTGTCCACCATCCCTTCCGGTCCGATGAAGCAGCAGAACTGCTTCGTCCCGGCGCAGGCCAGAGCGGTCCCGGTCCCCTCCAGCACCTGTTCCGGAGAACAGACGGCGGTGTGGGTCCCGCCGCACAGGCCGCAGGGAACGGTGAGGCGATACCGCTCCCCATCGAAAACCGCCGTCAGAGCGGAACCGCCGCAATCGCACTCCACCTCCGCGCCGGAGGCCTCCAGGGCAAAAACAGAGCGGGTCTTCATAACGGTCTTTCCGCATTTGGGGCAGAGATAGCCGAAGGTCCGCATCTCCTCGCGCATGACAAAGCACCTCATTCGCGCTTCCCGGCAAGCCGGAAAGCGGTGTAGTTAAATAGTAAGTATAGCATAAATCTGCGCCTCAGTCCAGCTTTTTTACCAGCCGTTTTGCGACAAAGGAGGCAGGGGTAACGCAAAGCCGGGGCCCGCAGGCCCCGGCTCTCTCAGCATGTTTGAATAGTTGGCTCACTCGCCCATGGGCGCGCCGCACTGGGGGCAGAACTTGCTGTCGGACTCCGCGCCGCAGATGGGGCACTTCTTCCCGGCGGGGACGGCTTCCTCCAGGTCCTCAGCGGGCTCCTCCTTGACGGGCTTGCTGGCCTCCAGCTCGGCAATTTTGGCCTTGCCGGCGTTGACGGCTTCCACAGCCTCCCGCACGGCATCGGGGATCTCGCCCTCGTACTCGCTGACAAACCACTCTCCGATGGCGCGGTAATTTTTGTCGAGCTCCTTCTGCTCCCCGGAGATGGCCACGTTGATCTTCACCAGCTCCGCGGCGTCCTTGGTCCGGTCGGCGGCCTTGTTGGCAACGTCTTTCGCTTTGCGGGTCAGTTCATCAAAATTAAACGCCATGGTTATTGTACCCCTTTCATATTCCGAGCCCGGTGACGGGCCGGTTTTGGTCATGTCTCAGACTGCAGGATTCAGTATAGCGTATCCTCTCCCAAAACGCAACAGAAAGCCCAAATGTTTACAGTTCTTTTTCAATCGCCGGCTCAGTGGTCCTGTTCCGCCTTGACCACCGCGCCGGAGGCGGCGTCGATCTCATACTCGTATTCCACGGCTCCCGCCTGGAACTCGATCTCGTAGAGCCAGCGGCCGTCGTCCTCGTCCAGCTCACACCGGATGTAGCCCACGCCGTCGGCGGAGAGCCCGGCGTGGGTCAGGGCGGCGCTCTTGGCGGCCTCCTCGCCGATGAAGCTGCCAGGCTGCTGGGCGGCGGAGGCGCCGCCGTGGTGGCCGTTCTGCTCCTGCTTGGCTTCCAGCACGACGCCGGAGGACGCGTCGATCTCGTAGTCGTATTCGGTGTTTCCCACCCAGAACTCGATGTCATAGACCTGCCTGCCGTCCTCCCAGTCCAGCTTGCACTTGGTGACGGCAGCGTCGGCGGCGGAGACCCCGGCGTGGGTAAAAGCGGCGTTTTTCGCAGTCTCCTCGCCGGAGGCGGCGGGCGTGCCGGAGGCCGAGGGCTGCGCGGGCTGCTGGGCAGCCGGGTCCTTGGCGGCGGGCTGCTGAGCGGCGGGGGGCTGGGCCTCCGGAGCGGGACCCTCTTGGGGCGCGGCGGCCTGGACGCTCTTCATAATATCGGAGAGACCCTCCAGCACCTCGCCGCTGTAGGCGTCGATTTTGTACTCGAAGTCCCCCAGGGTGGGGTGGCGGAGCTCCACCTCGTAGTGGGCGGGGGCCTCGTCCAGCTCCGGGTCCGTCTTGCTGGTGACGGAATCCACCTCCAGGGTCCCGGCGTAGACCTCGGCGGCCTCGGCGGCGGCGGACATGCCGATGGGCAGGCCCGGCGCGCCGGTCTCCCAGAGCTGTTCCAGCTCCTCGACGGAGAGGGCGGCCAGATCGTCGGAGGACAGGGCGGAATTGAGGGTCTGCACGTCCTCGATCATGGCAGCCTTGCCGTGGGAGACGTTGGCAGCCGGGGAATTCGAAGGCTCCACAGTCTCGGGAGCCGCCGGACCGTTGGCGGAATCCGGAATCAGGGAGCCGTTATCGCCGTAGGTCTTCCTGCCGAACATCTGCCACAGCTGAAGGCACAGCACCAGCGCCAGCAGGGCAATGGTGGCCATCAGCAGCCAGCGGGTCAGTTTTTTATCGTTTTTTTCTGGGGTCATGGGTGTCACTCTCCTTTTTAGGATGGCCTCATTATAGCGCGGAGATTGAAAAAAGTCCAGTGGTGCGCCGCGGTGGATTTGGGATTGACAGCCGGGGAGAAAGCGGGTAAAATAGAAGCGTTATCCGCCCTTGTAGCTCAGCAGGATAGAGCGGCCGCCTCCTAAGCGGCAGGCCGGAGGTTCGAATCCTCTCAAGGGTGCCAGCTCAGAAATTCCCCTTACCGCTCCGTTTCCGCCTTTCAGCGAAAACTGCGCCGGACGGGGAATTTCTTCGCTTTCGGCCGCGACCCGCGCCGCTGGGCTCGCGGCCGATTTTTTTGCGCGCTAACGCGCTTTCGAAAGAGATGTATTTCCAGACATCACCAAGGCCCACACCGGCATAAGCCGGGGAAAACGGTGGATACTAGCTTTTGCCAGAGTGACATACAACCATCACTTTATCAAAGGAGTTTTTCGATATGAAGGCAACTGGTATCGTGCGCCGGATCGACGACCTTGGCCGGGTGGTCATCCCCAAGGAGATCCGCCGCACCATGCGCATCCGGGAGGGCGACCCCCTGGAGATTTACACCAGCCGGGACGGCGAGGTGATTTTCAAAAAGTATTCCCTGCTGGGCGGCGTAGAGGACTTCGCCGGACAGCTCTGCGAGACCATGAGCCGCTCCACCGGCTGCATCTGCGCCGTGACGGACCGGGACACGGTCATTTCCGTGGCCGGAGGCGGCAAGCGGGAGCTGCTGGGCAAGCGCATCACCTCTGAGCTGGAGCAGATCATGGAGAGCCGCCGCATCTACCAGTACGGCGGCGAGGGGGACCCCATCCCCGTCTGCGACGGCAGCGACAAGCTGGTCACCAACGTGGCCGCCCCCATCCTCTCCGAGGGTGACCTGCTGGGTATGGTGCTGTTTGTGGGCACCACCCCCGGCGTAGCCACCGGCGACGCGGAATACAAGCTGGCTCAGACCATCGCCGCCTTCCTGGGGCGGCATATGGAAGCCTGAGTTCCCTCTCTTTCTCGGAGAAACGGCCCGGTCCGGGGACCGGGCCGTTTCCCATCCTTCCAGGCGGTCATATAACAACGGCTTTGTCTCTCAGAAAAGGACATCATACAACTTTGTAGAAATGCGACATCATAGCTCATCGTATTTTGTCATATCCTCCATTGACAGCCGCCCCATTCCGGGTGTAAACTTCAACACAACAAAGCGATACAGAAAACGGCGTTGATGGAGAAAAGTACCGGAGGGCGTTCCGCCCCAGCGAGCGGGGGAGGGTGCAAGCCCCGCGCAAAGAGCCTCCGGGAAGAACACTCCGTAGCTCCAAGCTGAACCTGGGGAGTCTCTCCTTTCCCCGGCAGTAAGCGCGGCGGGTTGTGATCGTTACCTCACACGGGCTTGTTGGAGCCTTGAAGGTGACCGCCCCGGCAAACGGGGAGGTAAGTCAGGTGGCACCGCGGATAGCAGCTATTCGTCCTGAGGATTCAGGAGATAGCTGCGTTTTTATTTTCATTCGGAGGTGCTTACTATGTGTTCCATCATGGGTTTTGAAAAGAAGGAAATCTCAAAAGACGAGCTCATGCCCTTCTTCGACCGCACCATCTCCCGGGGACCCGACATGTCCCGGGTCGTGGAAACCCCCACCGGCTGGCTCTGCTTCCACCGGCTGGCCATCATGGGCCTGACCCCGGAGGGAATGCAGCCCTTCCAGCTGGGAGAAGACTTCCTGGTCTGCAACGGCGAAATCTACGGCTTCCGGCCCCTGAAACGGCAGCTCCAGGAAAAGGGTTATACCTTTAAAAGCGGCAGCGACTGCGAGATCCTGCTCCCCCTCTACCGGGAGTACGGCTTGGAGATGTTCGCCCGGCTGGACGCGGAATTCGCCCTGGTTCTCTACGACGGGAGGACGGGTTCCCTCATCGCCGCCCGGGACCCCATCGGCATCCGGCCCCTGTTCTACGGCTACGACCGCTCCGGGGGGATCGTCTTCGCCAGCGAGGCCAAGAACCTGGTGGGCCTCTGTAAGGAAGTCCGCCCCTTCCCGCCGGGGCACTACTACGCCGGGGGACAGTTCGTCCGCTACGCCGACCTGACCACCGTAGACGCGTACTGCCGGGATGGCCTGGAGACCGCCTGCAAGAAGATCCGCGACAAGCTCATCGCCGGGGTCGACAAGCGGCTGGACGCCGACGCGCCCCTGGGCTTCCTGCTCTCCGGCGGGCTGGACTCCAGCCTGGTCTGCGCCATCAGCTCCATCGTGCTGGGGAAGAAGATCCGGACCTTCGCCATCGGCATGGACAAGGACGCCATCGACCTGAAATACGCCCGGGAGGCGGCGGACTACATCGGGGCGGACCACACCGAGGTCCTCATGACCCGGGAGGAGGTCTTGGACACCCTGGACGATCTCATCGCCAAGCTTGGCACCTGGGACATCACCACCATCCGGGCCAGCATGGGCATGTACCTCTGCTGCAAGGCCATCCACGAGAAAACGGACATCCGGGTGCTGCTGACCGGGGAGATCTCCGACGAGCTCTTCGGCTACAAGTACACGGACTTCGCCCCCAGCGGCGAGGAGTTCCAGAAGGAGGCCAAGAAGCGGATTGACGAAATCTACATGTACGACGTGCTGCGGGCGGACCGCTGCATCTCCGTCAACTCCCTGGAGGCCCGGGTCCCCTTCGGCGATTTGGACTTTGTGAAGTACGTCATGGCCCTGGACCCCGCGCTGAAACGGAACAGCTATGGCATGGGAAAATACCTGCTCCGCCACGCCTTTGAAAAGGACCACCTCCTGCCCGAGGGCATCCTCTGGCGGCAGAAGGCCGCTTTCTCCGACGCCGTGGGCCACTCCATGGTGGACGATTTGAAGGCCTACGCCCAGGAGAAGTACACGGACGCCCAGTTTGAGACCCTGCGGCACAAGTACGACTACCACTGCCCGCCCTTTACCAAGGAGAGCCTGCTGTACCGGGAGATCTTCGAGAAGCACTACCCCGGCCAGGCGGCCATGATTCAGGATTTCTGGATGCCAAACAAGTCCTGGGAGGGCTGCGACGTGGACGACCCCTCCGCCCGGGCCCTGAGCAACTACGGGGCCAGCGGACAATAACGGCCCCTTTCAGAGGCGGAAGTTTAGAAGTATTACCAATTGTGTTTGCACCGTTTTATGTTACGATAGAGTCAGAAATGACAGTCAGAAATTGAGGAGGAAACGATTATGAGTACCACCTTGCAGCTCCCCGAGCTCTTCGGCAGCATGGTTTTCAACGAGGAGACCATGAAGGACCGCCTCTCCCCCGCGTCCTACGGCGCGTGGAAAACCTGCGTCACCGAGGGCACGCCCCTGGACATCTCCACCGCCAATGAGATCGCCGAGGCCATGAAGCAGTGGGCCGTGGAGCGGGGCGCCACCCACTTCACCCACTGGTTCCAGCCCATGACCGGCGTCAC
>CAMXKT010000065.1 GCA_947244595.1 uncultured Oscillibacter sp.
ATAGCATTCTACACCTCATGTCAATACTCTGTTATTTTATTGGATTGCTATAATATAAATAGGGTAAATTTGAGAAAGCAGATGCAAAGTGAGCATCTGCTTTTTCATACTCAAAAATGATCTGGCATAGATTTTACAGGAGGTCACGTTAATGAAAGATTCATTTTTAGCACTAATTGAGGTGCAAAAAGCTCCTTCTGAATTTTATGCTGGCGATGTGCTTCAACAAACTATCACTACCTGGCTCACGACTCAACTAAATACCACCCCACAAATGATGCCTGTGCCGAACTTTCGGTACAGGCATTTAAAATAATTTTTTGCGCCGCAGCTGCTCCTATGCTACCATAGTACCGAGCAGTTACGCCTTCAAGGAGGTGTAACAAATTCTCTGTGCAATCTATGTACGCCTGAGCAAGGAGGATGAAGACAAGCACCAACCCGAGTCCGAGAGCATCCAGAACCAGAAATCCCTACTGACCGCCTACGCCATCGACCACGGCTGGGACATCTATTCCATTTACTGTGACGAAGACTACTCCGGCGCCGACAGCCTCCGGCCAGACTTCAACCGGATGCTTTCTGCAGCGAAGCAGAAGCGGTTCCAAATCATCCTCTGCAAATCCCAGTCCCGCTTCACTAGGGACATGGAGCTGGTGGAGAGGTACATCCACGGCCTGTTTCCCATCTGGGGAATCCGCTTCATTGCTGTTGCGGACAATGCCGATACAGAGGTCAAGGGTAACAAAAAAGCCCGCCAGATCAACGGCCTGGTAAACGAGTGGTACCTGGAGGACCTCTCGGAAAACGTCCGCATGGTCTTTGACCTGAAGCGCCGGGAGGGCCAGTACATCGGCGGATTCCCCATCTACGGCTACAAAAAGGACCCCGCCAACAAAAACCGCATTATCATCGACCCAGAGGCCGCCGAGGTGGTCCGCCAGATTTTCCAATGGTCCCTGGAGGGCCACGGCAAGCAGAACATCGCCCTCATGCTCAACGAACACGGTGTTCCCAGCCCATCCCGCTACAAAGCCGACCACGGCTGGACCTGTAACAACCCCTCAAAAACCGACCACGGCCTCTGGAATAAAACCACCGTCTGGCGCATCCTCCACAACGAAATGTACACCGGAGTTATGGTCCAAGGCCGCCGAAAAAAGGTCAGCTACAAGTCCAAGGTCCTGATCGACGTTCCCGAGGACCAGTGGTATCGGGTAGAGGGCACTCACGAGCCCATCATCGACCGGGAGACCTTCGCCGCCGTCCAGCGCAATTTATCTCTTCACACGAAAACCGACGGCAGCGGGGAAGTCCACCTGTTATCCGGCCTGGTAAAGTGCATGGACTGCGGCAGCACCATGAGCAAAGTCACCGACTGCCGGCAGGGGAGGCCCCGCAGGTCCTACCTCCGCTGTAAACTCTACGCCGACAGCGGCAAGGCAAAGCTCTGTACCCGCCACTCCATCCGCCTTGACAAGCTGGAGGAATTGATCTCAGACCGCATCCGGTACTACGTCCAGACCTACTACAAACTGGAACCCCTGGCCCTCCAACCCAAGCGCGACACCCGTCGAGAGGCCCTGGAGCAGGAACGCAAGACCCTGACTGCTCAACTGGAAAAGCGAAGTCAAGCCCTGAAAACCCTCTACTTAGACAAGGTTTCCGGTGTCCTCACCGACGGCCAATTCTCCGAGTTGAATCAGTCCTTTTTAGAGGAAAAAGCCCGCCTGGAACAACGCCTTTCCAAAATTGAAGCAGAACTTTCCGGCTACGAAAAGCCCCAGCAGCAAGCCGATCTGATGGAGCGTGCCAAAGAACTCCTAAAGCTGGAAACCGTCCCTCGAGAATTAGTGGTTGCGTTGGTGGACAAAATCGAAATCGGCGAACGAAACCCCGACACCGGCGAACAGCAAGTCCGCGTCACCTGGAAGTTCTAAATAGGACGAGAATAAAGCTTTCTTTGCTTACTTTCTTTCTCGAAAGAAAGTAAGCGTCCTACCGTTACACTGCCCCACGTCATCGAACCCCAATATCCCGCAGCCGTGGACCGCTACGTGGATCTGGGCCGCTTCTACGACCTCGCCGCCGCCAAGAACGCCGCGGAGGAGGTCAAGGCCCGTACCCATGCCTATAAGGCCGCCTACGTCCGGGCCTACCACAGCCTAAAAGCCGCCCGCCAGGTGGAGCTGGACGCCGTGACCTCCGTGGCGAAGTCCTTCGACGCCGGGCGCCTGGACCACCGGGTCAAGGGGATCATCGCCCGGGAACTTCGGGCCAGGGGAGACCAGAAGGGGAAGACTACCCGCCGCTTCCTGGGCAGCGTGACCCATAAGGGTTATATCTGGCGCTTTGACAGCGTAGACGTCCTCTGTCCCAAGGTCTACGAGTTCGCCGACACCTGGGAGCTGGCGGGCGGAGCCCTGGCCCGGCTCCATGCGGCGGCGGCGGAAAAGGGCTGGGACACCATCGTCTGTCCCTCTCCGGAGGACTTGACCCGCATTGAGCACCTGCTGATCCCCGGCCTGGGCCTGGCCTTTGTTACCTCCTGCCCGGGGATGGATTACGGCAAAAAGCCCTACCGCCGCGTCCGGCTGGACGCCATGACGGAGACCGAAGGTAAGTCCCGCCTCCGCTTCCAGACCCGAATGACGGCCTTGCTCCGGGAGGAGGCGGTGGATGCCCTCAAGGACGCCAAGCGGAACCACGACGCACTGGAGGCGGTCTATAACCCCTACGTGGACTTCGACGGCGTCCGGGCCCAGGCCGCCCTGGAAGCGGGCCGCCTGCTGAGCTATCTGAAATAGAAAAAACCGACGGCGGCGAAGACAAGACTTCGCCGCCGTCGCTTCAGCCAGGTGAATCACCAGACCACCAGAGCGCGATAAAGTTTTTTGCCTAGCTTTTTTCAAAAAAGCTAGTTCAAAAAGTCCTTCAGCTTCTTGCTTCTGGAGGGATGCCGGAGCTTTCTCAGGGCCTTGGCCTCAATCTGCCGGATGCGCTCCCTGGTGACGTTAAACTCCTTGCCCACTTCCTCCAAAGTCCGGGTCCGCCCATCCTCGATGCCAAAGCGGAGCTTGAGGACCTTCTCCTCCCGGGGGGTCAGGGTGGAGAGCACGTCCATCAGCTGTTCCTTCAAAAGTGTAAAGGAAGCCGCCTCGCTGGGCTCAGACGCCGCCTCGTCCGGGATGAAATCTCCCAGGTGGGAGTCCTCCTCCTCGCCGATGGGGGTTTCCAGGGACACCGGCTCCTGGGCGATTTTCATGATCTCCCGCACTTTGTCCACAGGCATGCTCATTTCCGCCGCGATCTCGTTGGGGGAGGGATCGTGGCCCAGCTCCTGGAGGAGCTGGCGGCTGACCCGGATGACCTTGTTGATGGTCTCCACCATGTGGACGGGGATACGGATAGTCCGGGCCTGGTCGGCGATGGCCCGGGTGATGGCCTGCCGGATCCACCAGGTGGCATAGGTGGAGAACTTATAGCCCTTGGTGTAGTCGAATTTCTCCACGGCCTTGATAAGACCCAGGTTGCCTTCCTGGATCAGATCCAGAAACAGCATGCCCCGGCCCACGTAGCGCTTGGCGATGGAAACCACCAGACGGAGGTTGGCCTCCGCTAATTTTTGCTTGGCGGTCTCTCCGGCCCGGTACTGCTTGCGCAGGGCGGCCTCCAGGGCGGGATCAACCTCCGCGCCCTCCTCCCGCTGCCGGCGGAGCTCCGCCAGCTTCTCGGCCGCCTCATTTCCAGCGGACATGGCCTGGGCCAGGCTGACTTCCTCCTCAGGCGTCAGCAGGGACACCTTGCCGATCTCTTTCAGGTACATGCGGACGGGGTCGTCGATGGAGAAGCTGTTGACCAGGGTGTTGGGGTCCACCAGCTCCTCTTCCTCCATGCCGGCGATCTCCTCGGCGGCGGGGCCCTCCTCGGGGAGTTCCGGAAGCAGATCCTCTTCGGCGCTGATGTCGATGTTCAGCGCTTCCAGGGAGTCGTAGAGCTGGTCCATCTGCTCGCCCTCAAGGTTCAAATCGTCGATGATCTCCATCAGCTCGGCGGATTCCAGCTTCCGGTCCTTCTCGGGCTTGGTCATTTTCTTTCCCAGAAGCTCCCGCAGCTTCTCGCAGCGAATGAGCCAGGAGGCGGCGGGGAGGGCGGCCACCTGCTTGTCGTCCAGACGGACGATGCCGGCCTTCTTGGCCTCCTCGTCGGTCATGACCCGGGGGGGCTCCTCCGCCTGAGCGGGCGTTTCGGCCGCCTCCTCAGATTCGGCGGCGGCTAAAATGGCGTCTGCCTGACGCTCCAGCTCTTTGGCATCCTGTTTATTAGACATTCCGTTTTTCTCCCTTTTTGTCTTTATATTTTTCTGCCGCCGCCAACAGGGGATCCGTCTCTCCGCCGGAGCGCTTCGCGGCCTCCGCCCGTATGACGCGTATGTAATCCGCCAGGGCCTGCGGTCCGTTTTGGACGGATTCCGGCCGCTGGCAGACAGCGGTGACATGGTTCATTTCCTCCGCCGTCAGCTGGGCGGCCAGAGAGGGCAGGGCCACGCTTCGGCCCTCCTCCTTCGCCTGCCACAGCAGAGCGAAGACCCGGCCCAGCAGGGGGGAGGAGAAGTCCGATTCCCTCAGGGGAGGCTGCGCGGGGAAGAGGCCGTCGTCCAGCAGCAGCAGCCGGAGTAAGCCCTCTTCCGCCCTGGCGGAGCGCAGGTTTTCATAGCGCAGCGACCGTTCCCGGGGCTGGGACTGAGCCGCGGGATTCAGCTCCTTTCGGAGCTCCGCCCGATTTTCCTTGGCGGTCTTCCGTTTCCAGGCCCGCTGAACCTCCAGCTTCATGGCGTCGGGGGTGATGCGGGCGGTTTCGGCGGCCCGGGCGGCGTAAATTTCCCGCTCTACCGCGCCGGGCAGCGTGGCCAGCAGCTCGCTGATCTCCTGGCTGTAGGCCACCCGCTGTTCGTCGCTGTCCAGATCGTATTTTCCGGCGATTTGGGCCATCCGGAATTCCACGCCGTTTTCGCTGCCGCTTAAAAGCCGCTCAAAGGCGGCGGGGCCCTGGTTCTTGATGAAGTCGTCGGCGTCCTGCTTCACAAGCTCACCGTCTTCCGCTCTCCTCCTGGGAAGTTGGAGGACCTTGACGGAGAACTCAGAGCCGTTCAGGAGCTGCAGGGCCCGTTCCGTGGCGATTTTCCCGGCGTTGTCGTTGTCGTAGCAGAGGACCAATTCCTTGGTGAACCGGGAGAGGAGCCGGATTTGCTCCGGGGTCAGGGCGGTGCCCATGGAGGCCACTGCGTTGTCGAACCCCGCCTGATGGAGGGTAACGATGTCGAGGTTTCCCTCGCAGAGGATGATATTGGGCCGTTTGGACTTCTTCGCCAGATTCAGCCCGTAGAGAACCCGCCGCTTGCTGTAAACCGGGGTCTCCGAGGAGTTCATATACTTGGGCTCGGACTTGTCCAGCACCCGGCTGCCGAAGGCTACCACATCCCCCCGGGTGTCGATAACCGGAAGCATGAGGCGGTTTCGGAACTTGTCGTAGAACCCGCCTTTCTTGTTGTCCACGATGAGCCCCGCCGAGAGGAGCTCCGCCTTGCTGTAGCCCTTGGCAGTCATCTCGTTCAGCAGCACGTCCCAGGCGTCCAGAGAGGCTCCCATGCCGAAATTTCTGGCGGTGGCTCTCCTGATCTGACGGCGGTCCAGGTATTCCTGGACGGCCCGGCCCTCCGGCTGCTGGAGAAGGCGGTGGTAAAACCGGGCGGCCTCCCGGTTCAGGTCCAGGAGCCGCTGGCGGCGGCGTCCGGCCTCCCGGTCGCCCTCTTCCTCGGGCACCTCCAGCCCCGCCCGCTTGGCCAGGAAGCGCACCGCGTCGGGAAAGGGGAGGTTTTCCTCCTCCATGATGAAATTGATGACGCCCCCGCCCCGCTTGCAGCCGAAGCAGTAGTAGATCTGCTTGTCCGGCGAGACGGAGAAGGAGCCGGTTTTCTCGCTGTGGAAGGGGCAGAGGCCAAAGAGGTTGGAGCCCCTGCGGGTGAGCTGGACATAGGCGCCCACCACGTCCACGATGTCGCTCCTGGCTGTCAGTTCATCCAGAAAGCCCTGTGGAAACGCCATGGCTCGTCCCCTCCTTTCGGTCAGTTTAGCCAAAATCTGCTTCGTTCATACCGAAAAAGTGAGGATATCAGCGGGGACGGACTTTCCGGCGATGTTTTTATATACGCCGCCGCTTTAAAATTTCCTCTTTTTTTCTCGATATTTTTTGAAAACTTTCCGGCGGGGACTTTACAGGGCGGGAAGAAGCGCTTAAAATAAGAATCAAGAAAAGAAGTAAGGAGGACCGCCATGCCCATCGAATTGTGGACGGCCCGGATGGAGCGCCCCCTGTCGGACCCGGAGCGGGAGGCCATCCTGCCCCTGCTGCCTCCGGACCGCCGGGAGCGGCTTTTGCGCGTGAAGGAAGTGGAGAAGCAGCGGGAACCTCTCTGCGCCTATTTGATCTTGTGTCTGGCTCTGCGGCAGAAGTACGGCTGGAAGAGCCTTCCGGAAGTGACTTTGGGCCGCTTGGGCAAGCCCTATTTTCCCGGGCACCCCGATATCCATTTCAATATCAGCCATTCCAGCGGCGCGGTGCTGGTGGGGATCTCGGATCAGGAAATTGGGGTGGACATTGAGAAAATCCGCCCGGTAGGCCAGAGGATGATGGTCCGCCTGGCCCATGTGAGCACGGAGGAGGCTTTCTTCCAGAGCTGGGTCCGCCGGGAGGCCCGGGCCAAGCGTAGCGGGAACGGCGTTGGCACCATTATGCGTTCCGAATCCCCCTTACAGCCTGGGGAGTACTATTATCCGTTGGACACGTTCCCGGGCTATGCCGCGGGTATGGCCACCCGCAGCAAGGAACTGCCGGGAAAGCTTCACCGCTACTCTCTGGACGATATGCTCTGAAAGACGAAACGAAAAGACGGGCAGGGAAATTCTTTCCCGGCCCGGTTTTTTTATCCGCCTCCGCAACCGGCGGGCCACGGTTTCCGACTATATAGGTGAAAGCGGCTTTCAAAGGAGGTCTCACCCATGGAGGACAAGGACATCATCGCCCTGTACTGGGCGCGGTCGGAGGAGGCCATCCGCCGGACGGCGGAGAAATACGGGGCCTACTGTGCCCAGATCATCCGCCGGGTGCTGGGGGACGGCCGGGACGCGGAGGAGTGCCTCAGCGATACGTGGCTGGGGGCCTGGAACGCCATGCCGCCCCAGAGGCCTGCCCGCCTGCCGCCCTTTCTGGGGCGCATTGCCCGGAACACGGCCCTGGACCGCTATGACTACAACGCCGCCCAATGCCGGAACAGCGGCTTTGAAGCGGTGCTGGAGGAGCTGGCGGACTGCGTAGGCGGCGCGCCGTTGGAGGAGGACTTCGACCTCCGCCGCCTGGGGGAGGCTATCTCCGGCTTCCTGGACGGCGCGTCCCCGACGGCCCGGCTGGTGTTCCTCCGGCGGTACTGGTACTGCGACGGCGTAGCGGACATCGCCGCCGGAACGGGGTTCAGTCCATCCAAGGTGAAATCCCTGCTCCACCGGACCCGGAAGGGTCTCAGGGAGCATCTCAGGAAGGAGGGCTACGACCTGTGACAAGAGAGGAGTTGTTCCGCGCCGTCGGGGAGGTCCGGGAGGACCAGATCGAGGCGGCGGAAATCGTGAAAAAGCAGACTCACCCCTGGCGGCGCTTCGGCGCGCTGGCGGCGTGCCTGGCGCTGATCGTGACGGTGACCGCGGCGGCGGAGCTGCGAGAGGCAGACCTGTGGAAAGCCATCGTAAAGAGCTTCAATCCCGCCATAGAAGTGGGAGAGAACCCCGACGATTGGAAAGCGGTTGTACAGCCGTTCGGCCCCGGCGGGACGGATTCCGGTGGGGAAGCGGCGGCAGGAGGCCTGGACGGCTCCGACTACTGGACAGATAATCCGAATCGGCCCGCCCGCCCCGACTACTCCACCGGCGTGGAGATCGGCCAGCTGTCCGGCCTGGAAACCGAAGAGACCATGATGGGTGTGTCGTCCTGCATGGCCTGGCTGTCCCCGGAGGAGATCTTCGCCCAGGACACGGTGATCTTCCGGGGGACCGTCCGGGAGCTGCACTATTTCATGGTGGAGCCCGAAAATGGGAACATGGAGAGCTATTACACCCGCGCTATCGTGGAGGTGACGGACTCCATCCGGGGAAACGTGACGGCCGGGGAAAGATACAGCCTCCTCTGGCTGGGGGCCAGGGGCTATATGTCCACTTCCATCTCCGGCCCGCTGGAAGACCTGGACGTAGGCGGCGACGCCATTTTCATGCCCATCCGGACGGACGAAACCACCGGCTGGAAGGAAGGGGACAGCTATTTCTGTTACGCCGATTTGGCGGACTTCTATTTGAGCGAGGGACAGCGCTATGTCTTCGCAGACATGGCGGAGGGCCTGGCCTTTGACCGGGGGACTTACGAGGAAATCGCCGGGTCGGAAAGCCTGGACGAGGTAGCGGACTATATCCGGGAGCAGATCGGGGCGGAAGAACCTCAACAGCGGGTCATCATCGGCGAAGAGACAAAGCCGGAGACCGGCGGGTATGTTTTTGTGGAAGGAACAGAGCGGATCCAGCCCGCCGCCGAGCCCGTTATCCCCCAGACAGAGCCCTCAAAAACGGCGAACGCAAACGGCGATCCGCTCACCGGCCCCAACGGGGCCCGGGAACAGCCCGGCGGCGCGTTGGCCAGCGATGAGTAATAGAAGAAGTAGAGAAACCGGGCAGGGAAGACTCCCTGCCCGGTTTTCGCAGCTCTGGGTTGCAGTCGCTTCGGCCTGGAAAAACACCAGACTACCAGAGCGAGCTAAAGTTCTTTTGGTCACTTTTCTTTCAAGAAAAGTGACTTAGCCCGGAGGCCAGGTCATATCCCGGCCGCTAAGGACGTGGAAATGGAGATGGAAGACGCTCTGGCCCGCCTGCTCTCCGATGTTGGAGACCACCCGGTAGCTGTCCAAGTTCAGCTCCTTGGCAAGCTTGGCGATGACCTCGAAGATGTGGGCCACCACGCCGCTGTTGTCCGCCGTGATTTCAGAGACGGACCCGATGTGGGCCTTGGGGATCACCAGGAAGTGGGTGGGAGCCTGAGGGGCGATGTCGTGAAAGGCATAGCAGACCTCATCCTCATAGACCTTGGAGCTTGGGATCTCCCCGGCGGCGATTTTGCAGAATAGGCAGTCGGACATGGAAAAACCTCCTTTATGTTAAAATGGCTTTGTTCAGATAAACTGGTTTCGCTGAGGGCTGTAATGATAGTCCAGCCCCGCCAGCGCGGCTTCCATGGCCTCCCGGTCCGCGTCCAGGGCGGCGCAGAGCTCTGAAAGGCTGGAGTACTCATCCCGCAGCTTGGTATTGACGTAGCTCAGCAGGATGACCGGGTCCTTGGGAAGCGTCATTCCGCGCAGTGCTCCGGCACCACGGCGAAGAAGCGCAGGTCCTCGCCGCCCTCGGGACTGTCGTTCATCAGGCTGTGGGCGTGGCCCTTGGGGCAGTAGTGGCAGCTCCCGGCTTCCAGGGGTTCGCAGCCGTCGTCGTAGAGGATTTTTCCCTTGCCGGAAAGGATATAAATGATCTCGCTGCTGGTCTCGTGGGTGTGCATCCCGATGGTGGCTCCGGGGATCAGGCGGCCCCGCATGATTTTATTTTGGGGGTCGGTGAACATCCGCACGCGGGCCTCTTTCTCGCCGCCCCGCATGTGGGGGATGACCTTGGGCTCCATCTTGTCAAAATCAATCAGCATGGTTCGCGCTCCTTTCAGTTCAGTTTCCCGGCCACGAAGTCGTCCACCATGGCCAGGGCGTCGTCCAGCTTCAAAACGTCCGTGCCGCCGCCCATGGCGCTGTCCGGCTTGCCGCCGCCCTTGCCTCCGCAGATGGGGGCGATGGCCTTGATGATATCTCCGGCTTTGACCCCCCGGGCCACGGCCTCCTTGCCGCAGACCGCCTGGAAGGTGATCTTCCCGTCGTTGACGGAGGCCATGACGCCCACCACACCGGGCTCCTTGTCCCGGAGGAAGTCGCCCATCTTCCGCAGGGCGCCCGCGTCCAGTCCGTCCCGCTGGGCGGTGAGGACCTTGAGGCCCTTCACGTCCTTGGCGCTCATGAGGAAGTTCCGGGCCTCGCCCAAGGAGGCCTCGGCCTTGAACTTGTCCAGGGCCTGGCGGAGCTCCTTCATTTCGGCTGTCTGCTGCTCGATGCGGCTTTCCAGCTCGCCGGGGGTGGTCTTCAAAAGCTGGGCGGCGTGGAACAGCATCTGCTGATTCCGGTTCACCGTCTCCAGGGTCAGCTTGCCCACGGTGGCCTCAATGCGGCGCACGCCGGAGGCCACGGATCCCTCGGACTTGATACGGAAAGGACCGGCCTTGGCGGTGTTGTCCAGGTGGGTGCCGCCGCAGAATTCCATGGAGAAATCGCCCATTTCCACGACACGCACCACGTCGCCGTACTTCTCGC
>CAMXKT010000066.1 GCA_947244595.1 uncultured Oscillibacter sp.
CAAGGTGACCCCGCTGCTGACCGAAGCCATCCGGGCCGCCAAGGCCGCGAAGTAAGTTACTTTTTTCGAGAAAAAAGTAACCAAAAAAGCTTTAGCGCGCTCTGGTCGTCTGGAAATTATCCGGGCCGGAGCGACGGCAGCCTAGTCTTAGCGTAACGAAAGGACCGAGAGGCGTAAGCCTCTCGGTCCTTTTCGTTGCTCATTTCCCGGCTTCTGACTGAACGGGCCGGTTTCTTCTTTGCGTTAGTTCTCTGAAAATTTCGCTTTGTCCCGGTCGATCTGTTTCTGATAACGGTCCTGCTCCGAGAACACGCAGCCGCAGTACTTCTGCATGTAGAATCCCAGCTCCCGGGCCCGCTGATTCCCGGCCCGAAAGTTCGGCCGAAAGTCCCGGTAGAGAAACTCTACACCGTACTGAGCCGCATACCGCTCCGCCGCTTGGACGATGCCCTCGTGGTCTTGGTAAAGGCTGGCCAGCAGGGTGGTGGTGAAGGCGGAGAAGCCGTGCTCCGCCGCATATTTGGCCGTACCTTCTATCCGATGTTCGTAGCAATAGGCGCAGCGGTGATCGATGTCCCCCGCCACTTGGCGGCAGAACTCCTTTAGGCCGTAATCCTCTCGGACTCGCACCTCCATGCCGATGGTGGGGGCATATTCCAAAAGGCAGTCCCGCCGGGCCTGATATTCCTTCCAGGGGTGAATATTGGGATTGTACCAAAAAGCCACAGGTTCGATTCCCTGGGCCCGGAGGGGGTCGATGCAGCTTAAAGAGCAGGGGGCGCAGCAGCAGTGGAGGAGAACGGTGTTCATGGTCATGCCTCGCTTCCGTGTTGAATAAAATGAGTATAGCACGTCCCAGAAGAATCCGCAAGTCTAGCTGAACAAGCCATTTTTAACAGGTTCTTTACAGTTTTTCAAAGGATTGCCGATTGAAAAATCCGTCGAAAACGTGTATGATACCAACGATATAGTATCCTGCGGTTTCTGCCGTGATAACGGTGGGTAATCGTTTGCGCAAAGGAGGATTGCAGCTTGAGGATCGGTCTCGACGTAGGGTCCACGACCATCAAATGTGTGGTGCTGGACGGTGCGGACAATATCGTATACAGCACCTATGAGCGGCACTTCAGCCACATTTTGGAGAAGTCGGAGGAGCTGCTCCGCCGGGTGGCCGGGCAGTACGTCCCAGATCGGAGAGCCGAGCTGGCCATCTCCGGTTCCGCCGGTATGGGTATGGCGGAGAGCGTGGGCGTGCCCTTTGTGCAGGAGGTCTTCGCCACTCGTGTGGCCGCGAACCGCCTGGCTCCGGGTACCGATGTGGTCATCGAGCTGGGGGGCGAGGACGCCAAGATTTTGTTCCTCACCGGCGGCATGGAAGTCCGGATGAACGGCTCCTGCGCCGGGGGCACCGGGGCCTTCATCGACCAGATGGCAAGCCTCCTGAAAATGACCGCCGACGAGATGGACGTGGCCGCCCAGACGGCGGAAAAAACCTACACCATCGCTTCCCGCTGCGGCGTCTTTGCCAAAAGCGATATTCAGCCCCTGATCAACCAGGGGGCCAAGGCCACGGATATTGCCGCCAGCATTTATCAGGCGGTGGTGAACCAGACCATCGCGGGATTAGCCCAGGGGCGGCCCATCAAGGGGAACATCCTCTATCTGGGAGGACCGCTGACGTTCTCCAAATGCCTCCGGGAGAGCTTTGACAAGACCCTGGGCGTCACCGGGACCTGCCCGGAAGACAGCTTGTTGTTTGTGGCCCTGGGAGCGGCTTTCTACTCTGATCAGAGCTTCGACTTGGAAGAGGTGGCGGACCGCCTCCGGGAGCGGGGAGCCTCCGAGACCTACCGGAGCCAGCCGCCGCTGTTTCGAAATCAGGAGGAATACGAGGCCTTTCAGACCCGCCATGCCAGGGCGAAAGTTGCCCGGGCCCCCTTCGGGCCGGACTATGCCGCCCCGGTCCATATCGGCATCGACTCCGGATCCACCACCGTCAAGGTGGCGGTCATCGACCAGGAGGCCCGGCTGCTGTTCACCGACTACCGGCCCAATTTGGGCAATCCCGTGCCTCTGATCCGGGAGGTGCTCCAGCGGCTCTACGACGAACACCCGGCTCTGCATGTGGCTTCCGTCACGACCACCGGCTACGGCGAGGACCTGGCAAAAAACGCCTTTCACGCGGACTACGGCGTGGTGGAGACCGTGGCCCACTTCACCGCCGCCCGGCATTTCCTGCCCAATGTGGATTTCATCATCGACATTGGCGGGCAGGACATGAAATGCTTCAAAATCGAGGACGGCGCCATCAGCAACATCTTCCTCAACGAGGCCTGCTCCTCCGGCTGCGGCAGCTTCCTCCAGACCTTCGCCCAGGCCCTGGGCCACGACGTGAGGGAGTTTGCCAAACTGGGTCTCTTCGCCGACCGGCCTGTGGACCTGGGGAGCCGCTGCACCGTTTTCATGAACTCCAGCGTGAAGCAGGCCCAGAAGGACGGGGCCAGCGTGGAGAACATCTCGGCGGGCCTCTCCATCTCCGTGGTGAAGAACGCCATCTACAAGGTCATCCGGGCGGCCAGCCCCGAGGAGCTGGGCCGGAACGTGGTGGTCCAGGGGGGCACGTTCTACAACGAGGCCGTCCTCCGAGCCTTCGAGAAGGAGATGGGGGTGGAGGTCATCCGCCCGGACATCGCCGGGCTTATGGGGGCTTTCGGCGCGGCGCTTTATGGCCGGAGCAAGGCCGCCTCGGACCAGGCCAGCGCCCTGCTGGGCCGGGAGGCCCTGGCGAACTTCTCCCAGGAGACGGAGAGCCGGGTCTGCGGCCTGTGCGGAAACAACTGCCAGCTGACCGTCAACACCTTCGCGGGAGGGGAGACCTTCATCAGCGGGAACCGCTGCGACCGGCCCGTCACCGGCAAGGCCGACAGCGGGGAGCGAAACCTGTACGCCTACAAGCGAAAGCTGATTCTGGGCTACAAGCCCGTTCCCGGCAGGCGGGGGAAGATCGGGATTCCCCTGTGCCTGAACATGTGGGAGCTGCTGCCTTTCTGGCATACCTTTTTTACCAAGCTGGGCTTCGCCGTGTACCACAGCCCCCTCAGCAGCCGGGACTTGTATCTGAAGGGCCAGGCTACCATCCCCAGCGACACCGCCTGTTTCCCGGCCAAGCTGGCCCACGGGCACATCCAGTTCCTCTCCAAGCTGGGCCTGGACGCGATTTTTTACCCCTGCATGACCTACAACATCGACGAGGGCCTGGGGGACAATCACTATAACTGCCCCGTGGTAGCTTACTATCCGGAGGTCATCGCCGGGAACTGCCCCGAGATTAAAAACACCAGATTCATTTACGACTACGTGGGCCTCCACCGGCCCAAGGACTTCACCAGGAAGATCACCGACATCCTCCGGCGGCACTTTCCGGACGTCTCCAAGTCCGAGGTCCGGGAGGCCGGGGACGCGGCCTACGCCGAGTACGCCCACCACATGGCCCAGATCCGCAGGGAAGGAGCCCGCATCATGGACCAGGCCCGGGCCGAGGGGCGGCATATTGTCGTGCTGGCAGGGCGGCCCTACCATGTAGATCCGGAGGTCAACCACGGTATTGACACGCTCATTACCCGTTTCGGCGCGGCGGTGGTGACGGAGGACTCCGTCTCCGGCCTGGTGGACAAATTCCCCACCACGGTGCTGAACCAGTGGACCTACCACTCCCGGCTGTACGCCGCCGCCAAGTACTGCGTGGAGCACCGGGACTGCGATCTGGTGCAGCTGGTCAGCTTCGGCTGCGGCGTGGACGCCATCACCACCGACGAGACCCAGGCCATTTTACAGGCCGGAGGAAAGCTGTACACAGAGCTGAAAATTGATGAGATCACCAACCTGGGCGCAGTACGCATCCGCCTGCGGAGCCTTTTTGCCGCCCTCGACTGACTTTTCTCGAGAGACTGTAACGACACTTGAGTTTGCCAAGCAAACTCTTAGTGGAGTACGTCCCCAAAGGGGAAAAGTCAGCAAAAGAGCTTTCGCACGCTCTGTTTGTCCGGTGGTAATTTAAGCCGAAGCGACGGCAACGCAGATTTGCTCAACGAAACCATATGGGAGGTTCAAACATGGAGACAATAAACTATCCCAAATTCACGCCGGAGATGAAGAAGACCCACAAGATCCTCATCCCCAACATGGCCCCGGTGCAGTTCCGCATCCTGGCGGCGGTCATGGAGCAGGCGGGCTACACCTGCGAGCTGCTGGAGAACTGCGGCAGCCAGGTCTCGGAGCTGGGCCTCAAGTACGTACATAACGACACCTGCTATCCGGCCCTGCTGGTCATCGGCCAGTTCCTGGACGCCCTGGCCTCCGGGAAGTACGACCTGGACCACACCGCCCTCATCATCACCCAGACCGGCGGCGGCTGCCGGGCCTCCAACTACATCCATCTGCTGCGCAAGGCCCTGGTGAAGGCGGGATATCCCCAGGTGCCCGTGGTGAGTTTGAATTTCTCCGGCCTGGAGAAGGACTCCGGCTTTCCCATGACCCTGGACCTGCTGCGCAAGCTCCTGGCGGTCATCTACTACGGCGACCTGCTGGTGGCCCTCCGGGCGCAGACGGAGCCCTATGAAATCCGCCGGGGGGATGCGGCCCGCTTGCAGGAAAAGTGGCTGGACGCCATCTGCGGCTGGATCCATGAGAATAAGGGCTGGACCAACCGGGAGATGAAATCCGCGATGCCCGTCATTGCCCGGGAGTTTGCCGCCGTCCCCGTCCGCCGGGTTCCCAAGGTAAAGGTGGGCGTCGTGGGGGAAATCTACGTGAAGTACTCTCCCCTGGGAAACAACGAGCTGGAGGACTTCCTCCGGTCCCAGGACTGCGAGGTGAACCTACCGGGGCTGATGGGCTTCGTGCAGTACTGCGCCTACAACCCCTCGGAGACCGCCCGGCTCTACGGCGGCACCTTCCTGGAAAAGCACATGTCCGATTTTATCCTGAAATATATTGAGGGCATGGAGAGGGTAGTCATCCAGATGCTCAAGGACAACGGCTACCACGCGCCCCTGCCCTTCAAAGAGCTCATTCGGCTCACCGACGGGGTCATCAGCACGGGGGACAAGATGGGGGAGGGCTGGCTCCTCACCGCCGAGATGATCGAGCTGGTCCGGGCGGGGTACGAGAACATTGTCTGCGCCCAGCCTTTCGGCTGCCTGCCCAACCATATCTGCGGAAAGGGCATGATCAACAAGATCCGGGAGCTCTACCCCCAAGCCAACATCACTCCCATCGACTACGACCCCAGCGCTACCCGGGTGAATCAGGAAAACCGCATCAAGCTGATGCTGGCCGTGGCCCGGGAGCGTTTG
The DNA here is from genome assembly GCA_947244595.1 of uncultured Oscillibacter sp. GTDB lineage: Bacteria > Bacillota > Clostridia > Oscillospirales > Oscillospiraceae > Oscillibacter. Next base: position 5,355 of record CAMXKT010000066.1, read on the forward strand.
GCGGAGCGGGCCCCCGAGGCGGAGGAAGCGCCTCGCCGGACCGCCGCGGAAAGGCCCTCTCCCGAGCGCCTGGGACGGCGGGCCAAGGCCGTGGTATGAAGGCCCTGATTCTCATGGGCAGTCCCCGGAAAAACGGGAATACCGCCGCTCTGCTGACTCCGTTTTGCGGGGAGCTGGAGGCGGCGGGCCTGGAGACGGAGACAGTATGGCTCTATGACCGAGATATCCGCCCTTGCACGGCCTGCCGCCGGTGTCAGGAAAACTGGAGCGTCTTCGGCTGCCCCCAGGCGGACGATGTCCCAGAGCTGTTTGACAGGATTTTGGACAGCGGCCTGTTGGTACTGGCCACACCGATTTACTCCTGGTACTGTACGCCGCCCATGAAGGCCCTACTGGACCGGCTGGTTTACGGTATGAACAAGTTTTATGGCGAGGAGAAGGGCCCCTCCCTCTGGGCGGGGAAAACCCTGGCCCTGCTGATGACCTGCGGCTACCGTCCGGAGAAGGGGGCGGATCTCTTTGAGGAGGGCATGCGGCGCTACTGCAAGCACTCCGGCTTTCGGTATCTGGGGAGCCATGTGGAACGGCATTTGGGATATGACACCGCTTTTATGGACGAGGAAAAAGAAGTCCGAACAAGGACCTTTGCCCGGAAATTGGCGGCGGCGGCGTGAGATAAAAAAGGCAGAGACGAAATGTCTCTGCCTTTTTTCATGTCTGTTCGAGTTCTCAGAGTTCTTTCACGGCGGCGGCGATGGCTTCCTCCTCCAGGCTGTGGGTCCGCAGGTAATTCAGCCAGATTTTGCATCCGGCGGGGTTCAGGTGGATGCCGTCAAAGTTCCAGTCCTTGGGCAGAAGCCCGTCTCCGCCGGTGAGGCAGGCCGCCACGTCCAGGAAGTAGCACTCTTTTTCCTCCGCCAGGGTTTTGATGACCTCGTTATAGGCGGCTATCCGCTCGTTGTTGACGTAGGTTTTTTTGGCCTCCTGCTTGGCGCTGACAGGGGGAATGGACTGGAGAACGATCTTGGCTTCCGGGTGGTCCTCCCGAACCCGGTCGATGAGCTTGGCGTATTGATCGTGATAGGTTTTGGTCTTGGACCAGCCCAGCTCGTTAATGCCCAGCATGATATAGACCTTATCGCAGTCCTGATCCGCCGCCGCGTCCAGCAGGGGGACCTTCTCGCCGCTCTCGGTTTCGAAGTTCTTCTTGGAGAATACGGATTCCACCGTGGCGCCCACGGCGGTGTAAAAATGTCCGGTTTTCAGGCCGCTGTAGAGGAAGAGACCCTCCGTCCGGGAATCTCCCAGGAAGATGGCGCCGTCGAAGTATGTATCCTCCACCATCTCCGTCTCCGGCAGGGGGCTGGGCAAGGTCTCCGGCTCTCCGGCGTCTTCAGGCAGGGCCTTGATCTTGAATTCCGCGCCCGTTCCGATTCGCGCGGCGGCAGGGACCGCTTTATAGAGTACCGGTTCCGCCGCTTCCGCCAGCGGGGAACTCACAGGCCCGCCGCCGGGCGCGCCGGTAGTCAGCAGCAGCGTAGCCGCCGCCAAGGCCGCTGCCACGCCGGGCAGGCGGCGCGCCTTCTTCCCGTTTCCCTTCATAGCCTGATCCCTTCCTCATCTATGTCATCCCGCCCTGAGGCGGGGAAGCCTCTTCTTTTATTATACTCGAAAACCCGCGAAAAAAGTCGAAACAATTTGTTAAAATTTTGGTGACAAATTGTCTCCGGATTTCCGGCTCTGCCCAGTGTATGTGGGTCTGTTCTCCATTATGCCGGGCTCAGCTCCGAAGATTCTCCGGGTACTCCCCGCTCTCGTGGAGCCGCCGCAGGGCCTGCGCCACGGCCTCCCGGTCCTCCCGATAGGTCATGCCGAACCACTGCCCGGCGGAGGAGAGAACGGAGACCTTCATGTTACCTTCCCGAATCTGGTCGTCCACCATCTCAGGCAGCAGCCGTTCCGCCCGGAGGTTGTCTCCGGCGGAGCGAAGGAACTCCTCAAAATCCTGCCGGAGGGCGGGGAAAATGGAGGGCATGAAGCCCCAGAAGTTCATAGACACCACCGCGTCCGGGTCCAGGAGGCGGTCCGTCCCCTGGACACGGAGCGTTCCATCGGGGCAGAGCTGGATGTTCCGGGTTTCCTGGACGCTCTCCAAAAGGCCCTCCCGCCGGACGCAGATCCCCCGGGTCACCGCGCCGTGGAGACTGGCGGTGTTTTTCAGCAAGTAGCCCACCATGGCGGCGTGTCCTTCCTCCGGCAGGTTGCGGAGCGTCTGGGCCATAGCGCGGTAGGCGTCGAAACCGTAGAAGTCGTCGGCGTTGATGACGCAGCAGGGCTCCCGCACCGCCTCCGCGGCGCAGAGCAGGGCGTGGACGGTGCCGAAGGGCCGGGTACGCCCCTCCGGGATGGGGTAGAAATCCGGGATGGAGGAGAAGTCCTGATAGACGTATTCCACCTCCACAGGGCTGCCGTCCAAGGCGGTTCTGCGGGTGAGATAGCCGCAGAGACGCTCCATCATCTCCCGCATCTCCGGCTTGATGATGAAAACCACCTTGCCGAAGCCCGCCCGAAGGGCGTCGTGGATGGAATACTCCATGAGGATTTCTCCGTTGGGACCAATGCCGTCCACCTGCTTGTTTCCGCCGTAGCGGGATCCCAGGCCCGCGGCCAGGATGACCAGAGAGAGTTTCATATTTAATATTCCCCTGCCTTTTCTACGGGCGATTCCGCCCGAAATATCCTCATTTATGATACCCCGTCCCGTCGGATTTTGCAAGAGTTTCCTCAGTCCTTTCCGCAGCGGAAGCGCCGGGCTTCGGCGGTCCAGGTCCAGAGACCTTCGGGGAAGTCCTCCGGATCTGTCGGAAGAATCAGATGATTGGTGAACCGCCCCGGGTAGGCCTCCACCGCCATGAGCAGGCAGTCCGTCTCCAGGGGGCGGGGGAGGAACAGGGACAGCAGCGCCCCGGGCGCAGCTCTGCCCTTGACGCGCTTCCTCGGGGCCGTCAGGGCGCAGTAAGGCCGGGGGTCCCGAAGACCCACCTGAGACTTCTGGGTGACGATCTCCGTCTCAGGCCAGCGCTCCAGCGCCCCCAGGAGAAAGGCCCGGACGGAGGGCAGGGCCTCCGGTTTCCGGGCGAAAAACGCCTCCGCCAGGCGCAGGGCTTCCAGGTCCATCACCGTACCGCCTTCTGCTCCAGGCTGTAGAGTCCCGCGCCGATGGCCGTGGCGAAGGTGGCCCGCTCCGGAATGATGTAGCGGATGCCGTAGAGCCGCTGGAAGTTCTCAAAATTGGGCTTTGCCTGGGACAGCGTGGTGACGGAACCGATGAGGACCACCGTGTCGGCCTTGCAGCACTGGCAGGCCAGCACCGTCATGGTGCCGATGGCCTGGAGCACCAGGTTCACCGCCCCGGCGGCCAGGTCGGCGGGGGTGGCGTCCTCCGAGAGATTGCCGAAGTTGGCGGCGGTGAGGGTGGGATCCAGGGTGGCGGCGGGGTCCGGCGTGATGTCCTGGATCGTCAGGTCCACCTTGCCCAGGTCCCCTTGTTCCGCCAGCTTCTTGATCTGCCCAAAGCGCTCCATGTCCACCAGCTTCCGGCAGAGGCCCCCCAGGGTGCCCCCGCCGATGCCGCTGCCGCAGAGGTGCCGGACGCCCTTGCCCCGCTCCGCCCAGAGGAAGGCGGTGCCGGTGCCCATGGTGGCGACGACGGCCCGTTCCTGGCCGCTCATGGCCAGGGCCCCCGTGCCGCTGGCGGAGAACTCGTCCACCGTGCAGGTGGGCAGGCCGTAGATGTCCCCCTCCACATAGGAGGCCCCCACGCCGGTGAGGACCACCCGCTCCACATCCGCCAGGGTGAGCTGGTTCCCGGAGAGGTAGCTGCCGAAAGCGCCGTAAAGGCTGGTCAGGGGATCCCCCGCCTGGACCCGAAGGGTGGAGAGGAGGTTTCCCGTATGGTCAAGGCCCACGATTTTCGTCGTGGTGCCCCCGATGTCGATGCCGAGGATGGTCTTCATAAGCGCGTCCTCCCGTGTTGATCTCCTGCCATTATGGGACATCCGGGGAGAAATGTCAACAGGACTTTGGGGGCCGGGAAAAGGCAGATAGCCCTTGACAAAATTTCCAAATAATGTTATGGTTATCCCAGCCGGATTTATGAAAAACGGCAAGGGCTCCCAGCCGCTTTGCGGCGGGGAGCCTCAAAACGGAATGGGAAAGGAAGGAGGAAAAACGTGGAGAAAACCGATCAGCGCTATCACCACTTTGTGCAGATCCTGAGAGAGGAGCTGGTGCCCGCCATGGGCTGTACCGAGCCCATCGCCATCGCCTACGGCGCGGCCAAGGCCCGGGAGGTCCTGGGCCGCCTGCCGGACAAGATTCTGGTGGAGGCCAGCGGGAACATCATCAAAAACGTCAAGAGCGTGGTGGTGCCCAACACCGGAGGGCTGAAGGGCATCGAAGCCAGCGCCGCCGCCGGCGTGGTGGCGGGAGACGCGGGGAAGATCCTGGAGGTCATCGCCCAGGTGACGGACGCCCAGAAGGAGGAGATCAAGGACTATCTGGCAAGCCACGAGGTCCGGGTGGCCCCCGCTCCGGGGGACGTGGTCTTCGACATCATTGTCACCCTCACCGCCGGAGAGGACTCCGTCCGGCTGCGCATCGCGGACTATCACACCAACATCGTTCTCATTGAGAAAAACGGCGAAAAGCTGCTGGAGTCCGGGACCGTGGTGGCCCAGGACGCCTCCGGCGGCCTGACGGACCGGAGCTGCCTCAACGTGGAAGCCATCGTGGACTTCGCGGAGACCTGCGACATCGAGGACGTGCGGGAAATCGTCCAGCGGCAGATCGACTACAACTACGCCATTGCCCAGGAGGGCATGAAAAACCCCTGGGGGGCCAATATCGGCAAGGTCCTCCGGGAGCACTACGGGGACGACATCAAGATCCGCGCCCGGGCCATGGCCGCCGCCGGGTCCGACGCCCGGATGAGCGGCTGCGAGATGCCGGTGATCATCGTCTCCGGCAGCGGAAACCAGGGCATCACCGCCTCGG
>CAMXKT010000067.1 GCA_947244595.1 uncultured Oscillibacter sp.
CGGAAAATTACATCGACCTTTACGGCCTCATGCAGCAGGCCATCCGGGCCAGCGATAAGGAGAGCCCGGAGGCCGCTGCCCGCGATATCCTGGAGCAGAACGGGATCTCTACCACTATCACCGCCCAATGCCTGGGCAATGTGAAGCTGATCACCGGCAATGCCGTGGTGGTTCATGAGCCCATCACCGGCGTCGACGGCCTGTTCTGGATCACGGCGGACAGCCACACCGTCACCCGGGGTATCTACCAGACGAAGGTGGCGCTGGATTTCCGGGACCTGATGGACGAACAGACCGCCGGGAGCGTACCGAAGGAGTGAAGCCATGAAAGAGAACCCATACAGCGCCATGCTCGGCGTCATGCGGCAGGCGTCAGAGCCCTCCGGTCCCGCCGGGCCCATCCACCTGCTGCTGGGAAAGGTCCTCTCCGCGGACCCCCTGCGGGTGGACGTGGCCGGGACCCCCCAGGAAGCGGAGCGGTTCTATGTCTCCCTGCATCTTTTGAAGGGCTGGAAGGAGACGCTGGACCTGGACTGCTCCGAAGTCTCCGGCCGCTTCGACCTGACCGCCTCCTGCCCCTGCCCCGACGGCGGCGGACACAACGGCAGCGCCGCCGCTATGGCAAACGGGACCATGACGGCCAAATGTTCCGCCACCCTGGCGGAGACGGTGCTGAAGCAGGGGGACCTGGTCCTCCTGCTGTCGGAGGACAACCAGGTATTTTATCTCATTGACAAGGTGGTGCGTATGACATGAGCGGCATTTTTCCCATTGTTCAGCCGGAAGCGGAGACCGCCGCATCTCAGCGCCTTCCGCTTTGCCGGGAAGTGGCCTGGGATTTCCAGGCCGGGCGGCCCCGCTTCTCCGGCGGCAAGCCACTGACCGTCACCGGAGCCGAGGCGGTGAAGGTGTGGATGTGGAAGGCCCTCATGACCGCCAGGGCCCGGTTCGACGTGTACAGCTGGGACTATGGCAGCGAGGTGGAGAGCCTGATCGGCCAGGCGTTCACCCCGGCGGTCAAGCGGAGCGAGGGCGTGCGCTATGTCCGGGAGGCCCTGCTGATTAACCCCTATATCCTGGCCGTGCGGCAGGCCGACGTCAGCTTCGACCACGATGACCTCACCATCAGCTGTGAGGTGGAAACCATTTATGGGGAGGTGCGTGTCAATGTATGAGGATGTGACCCCGGAGCGCGTCCGAACCCGTATCCTAGGACGGCTGAAAACAGATTTGCAGACCCGGGAGGGCAGCTTTACCAATGACGTCATCGCCGCCGCCTCGGTGGAGATTAGCGAACTGTACCACAGTCTGGACGCCCTGCTCCCTTCGTTCTACGTGGACGAAACCAGCGGGCAGTTCATTGACCGGCAGGCCGGCATTGTGGGCATCGGCCGCAAGCTGGGCACCCGGGCCTCCTGCGTCATCACCTTCACGGGGAGCAGCGGCGCCACTATCCCCGCCGGGGCCGTCTATTACACGGCCTCCGGACTGGCGTTCTCCCTGGAGGAAGCCGTCACACTCCAGGACGGAACCGGGGAGGGAACGCTGACCGCCTCGGAGGTGGGAGACGCCTATAACATCGCCCCCGGGGAGATCGTCTCCGCCCTGCGCAACTACTCCGGCGTCACCGGCTTCACCAACGCGGCGGCGGACGGCGGCGCGGACCCGGAGACGGACGCGGCCCTGCTCGCCCGGTACCTGGAGCGGATGCGCAAGCCCGCCACCTCCGGCAACCCCTACCATTACCAGCTCTGGGCCAAGGAGGTGGAAGGCATCGGCGCGGCCCGGATCGTCAGCAAGTGGAACGGGCCCGGCACCGTGAAGGTCATCGTGGCCGACCAAGACCTGCAGCCCGCCACAGCCGCCGCCGTGGCCGCCTGCGCCGCCCATATCGAGGCGGAGCGCCCTTGCGGCCCGGAGGTGACCGTGGAGGCCGCCAGGACCTTGGAGGTCCGCGTGGAGGCCGCCGTGACCCTGGAAAGCGGATTCAGCCGCGCCGCCGTTCAGGCGGCTTTGCGGGAAGCCCTGGAGGACCACCTCCGCCAACTGGCCGCGGCCGCCTTTGACGGCGCCGTAGACCTCCAGTTTGAGCGGATGGACGCCGGGAGCTATGAGGTCCTTTTCAACAGGGTGGCCTTCCTGCTCCTCTCCATCCCCGGCGTAGTGGATTACACCTCCCTGCGGCTGAACGGCGGGTCGGAGAATCTCGCCGTCCCGGCGGACGCCCTGCCGGTGCTGACGGAGGTGACAGTAACATGAGGCCCTTTATCTCCCGCTACCCCGCCTTCCTGGCCGCCTCCCCGGAGTTCTGCGACATCCAGCAGGCTTTGGAGCCGGAGCTCTTGGACCTCTGGACGGCTCGGGACAGCGCCTTGGACCAACTCTGCGTGGAGACCGCCACCTGGGGGCTCCCCTACTGGGAGCGGACCCTGGGCATCCCCGTGGACGAAGGGAAGGACCTCGCCACACGCCGCAGCCGCGTCCGGGTGAAGCTGCTGGGCGTCGACGTCACCACCGTGGCGCTGGTCCGCAGTTCGGCGGAGATCTATTCCGGCCAGAAGGCCCAGGTCACGGAGTACCCGGACCAGTTCCGCATGGAGATCAGCTTCGTGGACTTCCCCGGCATCCCGCCCAATATGCGGGACCTGACGGCATCCCTCTGGGAGATCATGCCCGCCCACCTCTACTGGAACTATCTCTTTTCCTACGACACCGACAGCACCTTGAAGGCGTCCATGAACGCCGCGGCGGAGTTCAGGCCCCAGCTGGAGGTCTGGCCGAGGTCCCTGCGCTCCCTGGAGGCCACCAAGCCCCTGACCGCGGCGGCGGCTACCGAACATCACAGCCGGCTTGAAATCGGTCCGGCGGAACAGGAGGAACATCATGTCGACGCAAAATGAAGTCACCGTCAACGGCGGCGGACGGCAGTACGGGACCAAACTCACCGCCAAGGGGGCGGCGGCCCTGGCCGCCTGCATCCTGGAGGGGACCAAGCTGGAAATCACGGAAATCGCCGTGGGTGACGGCGGCGGGGCCTACTATGAGCCCATGACCGACCAGACGGCTCTGGTCCACGAGGTCTGGCGGGCCGAAGTCCTGACCTGCGAGAAAAGCGTCCTCAACCCCAACACTCTGGACATCAAGGGCGTGATCCCCTCCGACGCCGGGGGCTTCGTGATCCGGGAGATGGGCGTATTTGACGCCGCCGGCACGCTGATCGGCGTGTGCAATACCCCGGACATGGAAAAGACCGACGCCGCCTCCGGGGCCGGGGGAAAACTGGACCTCATTATGCACCTGGTTGTCACCGACGCCGACGCGGTGCAGGTGGTGATCAAGTCCTCCCTCGATTCCATCAGCCTGGAGGACGCGCGGGAGCTGCTGAAGGAAAAGCAGGACAAACTCACCGGCCAGGAGGGCCGGGTCCCCGTATTCAACAGGGACGGCGTCCTGGAGGCCCAGCCCTTGTCGGAACTGCTGAAGGACAAACAGGATAAACTCACCGGCCAGCCGGGCCAGGTCCCTGTGTTTAATGACGCCGGGGACCTGGAGGCGCAGGACTTCTCCAGCACCACCGTGTTCACCTTCGCGGCGGCGGATTGGACCCAGCCCCCGGACTGGACCCCAGCAGAGGGCGCGGAGGCGTCCGAATATGACGGCTCCCAGGGCTATGTGGTCTCCATTCCCGCCGCCACGCACAAGCGCAAGTCCGGCGATTTCGGGTTCCATGTATTCCATCAGGTGGAGGGCAAGTATGTCACCAACACCTGGGCAGCCCTCGGGACCGGCGCGGACTATGACGGGGAGTCCAAGGCCATCACCCTGTCCTGCAGCGCCCCCTACCCCGGAAAAATCCTCTTTGTCGGCTGATTCGCCGGGACGGCGTTTGGAAAGGGGGTGAGGGGATGAAGAAGTTTTTGAGCTGAGCGGAAGGAGGCCCTCATGCTGTTGAGTGAAATGTCGCTGGCTTACAAAAGGGACCAGCTCGCTTTCCACGCCCGTATCAAGGAACTGCGGGCGGCCGCCAAGGCAGAAACAGACCCCAGGAGGGCGGCGGCGCTTGAGGCCCGAGCCAAGGACCTGGAACCGCTCCAGAGGGAGGCCAGAGAGCTGGCGGCTCTGACGGCCCGATACTACGAAAGGGGCTATTACAGGAATGAACAGTACACGCTACAAGGAAAAATTTGATACCAGGGCCAGCGAGTGGATCGGGGACATGACGGTGTGGCGCCTGAAGAACGACCCGGACAACAAGGAGCAGCACGAGCGCCTGCTCCGCAACCTCCGCAAGGTCATGAGGAATGAACTGACCCCGCGCCAGCGGCAAATGGTGACGATGTACTACTTCCAGCGGAAGAACATTCCCGTGATTGCGGAGGAGCTTGGCCTCAACCGTTCCACCGTCTCCCGCACACTCAAACGCGGAAGGGACCGGATTCAAAAGTTCCTCAAGTATTCGTTTTAACCACAAGCAAAGGAGAGATGTGACATTATGAGCGACGCGGTGCTGGTGGCGCTCATCGGCCTGGCTGGCTCCGGCCTGGGGTCCGTGCTGGGTATCCTGGTGAGTTCCAAGCTGACCCAATACCGGCTGGAGCAGCTGGAGAAGAAGGTCGAGGTCCATAATCAGGTCATCGACCGTGTTTACAAGCTGGAGGAGCGCACAGAGATTCAAGAGGAGAAAATCAAAGTGGCCAACCACCGAATTGGGGACCTGGAGAGGCAGGCGAGCGCATGAGGCTGTTTCTCGCCCTCCTGGTGGTCCTACTGGCGGCCGGGAGCATTGCCCTGGTACTTACCCTCGGAAAGCGGGGGAAGCACTCTGCGGCCTCCCTGCGGGGCGTGACGAGGCTCCTTTTCGTCACAACGCAGTTCTGCGCCCTGGTGTGGGTATTCATCTCCTACGCCATCGCCATCTACTCCACGGTCTGCCTCCGGCAAGTCCAGACCTTGGCGGAGCTGTCCGAGCCCGCCATCCGCACCATCCTGGGCGTCAGCGTCCTGAAGGTGCTGGAGAATATCTTCGAGCATAACGATGGAAAAATCTTCGGACAGAGCAAACATGAGAGTCCGCCGGAAACCGGCGGAGAGGAGGAACACTTTTATGACGGATCTGTATGACATCTTCGGCAAGCTGCTGGCGGCCTTCGTCGTGGCGTTGCTGGCCTATCTGACTCCCAAGGCAAAGGCGTGGTTCGCAGCCAACACCGATGCCGCCACACAGGAAAACGTCCGGCGTATGATTCAGTCTTTCGCCAGGGCGGCGGAGCAGCTGTACCATGACCAGGACCCCACCGGTGCGCGGCGCAAACAGTTCGTCCAGGAGCAGCTGTGCACCATGGGCGTGGTCATTACTGAGGCGGTCCTTAACATGATTGAGGGCGCCGTCTGGGAGATCAACACGGAGAATAAAAAGGCCCTGGTCCAGACCAAGGAGATCGTCTCCGGGGGCGGCCATGAATAAGAAACCCGTTTCCTACAAGCAGGGAGACCAGCGATGGGGCGGCAAGCCCTACCGGGTGCCCGGGGAGAGCTCCACCATCGGAAGCGCCGGGTGCGGGCCTACCTGCGCCGCTATGGTCATCGCCACACTGAAGGACAAGCGGGTCACGCCGGAAACCACCTGCGCCTGGAGCGTGGCTCACGGCTACAAGGCTCTGAAGCAGGGGACCTATTACAGTTACTTCAAGCCCCAGCTGGCCGCCTACGGTATCGGTTGCGAGCAGCTGCTTGGGAGCCGTATTCTCAACCAGCCGAACCACCCCGTTCATGAGCAGGTCCGGGAGTACTTGCGCCAGGGCTGCTGGGTCATTGCCCTTATGGGCCCCGGAACCTGGACCAAGGGAGGACATTTCGTGCTGGTATGGGACTGGGATGACAAGGTCCGTATCCTGGACCCGGCCAGTTCTGCGGACAGGCGGCTGAACGGCGATCTGGCGGCGTTCCGGCGGGAGGTCCGGTGCTACTGGCGGGTCGACGCTCGGGAATACAACAAGGAGGATGATGATTTGAAAATCGAAGATCTCACCGACGCCGATTTGGTGAAGCTGGCCGACAGGATGCAGGCCGCGCTTGCGAAACAGCCCGTCGGCCCCAAGCTGGCGGCAGAACTGGCGGAGGCAAAGGCCCTCGGCATCACCGACGGTACCCGCCCCAACGCCCTTTGTACCAGGGCCCAGGCCGCCGTCATGACCCTGCGGGCCGCGAAGAAGGCATAATAAAACCCCGGCCGCTCCATGGGGCCAGGGCCTTGATTCCTGCCGGTCCGGCTGTTCTTTTCCCTTCCGTTTCCCTTTGGCGGGGAACGGCGTGCATGAATATGGGGCACGAAGTAACATGAAAAGTTTCTGATTCCTTGACGCTTATCTGTATTCCGCAACCTTTAACACAAGGCAAAACGAGGGCGGGGAGTTCGATTCCCGTACCCTGCTCCAGCTCAGAAAAAGCCCTAAGGCGATGAAAAAAGCCTTAGGGCTTTTTTCATACGCCGGACGGGCTTTTTCTTCGCCTCCCCACCGGAACCGCTCCGCTGGGTTCCGGCGGGGGCCCCATAGGAGTATCGAGCACCGCTTTGCGGTGCTCTTCTTTTTGGAGCAAAGCAGAGGTTCAGAAGAAAGGCGCCAGAGCAGGCGAGGGCCCCCTATCAATAGAAGAGCCAAGCCCGGAGAAGCAACCCGCACAGGGGTGCGGACCCTACACAGCGCCGCATTAGCGGCAGCGAGGAGGACCGGGCAGTCCATGCATCGACCTCCAAACCCCCCGCCCGCACCACGCCGCGGCCCGAAGACATGCGTAAAAAACGGAGGCACGTCCTGCGCGCCCCCGTTTTCTCTCTTCCACCGTGCACGGCGCATTCTCTCTTTTCGCAAAAGAGAGAATGGGGGGTGCAATGAACCAGCCATCATCATGGCTGTAATCCACCCCGCGCGTCAGCGCCGGAAAAACCCTCCCCACCCGCCAGGGTAAACATCACCCCTCCGCCTCCGGCGGCCTCTCCAAATCCAAAACATACCGCTCATAGGCGTTGATAATGGTGGTCTCCCCCCGCCGGAGCACCCGGGGAATCTGAAACCCGTAATTCACATGCACGTGCCCATGAATCAGGTACTTCGGCCGGTACTTGTCCACCAAATCCAGCAGGCACTGGAAGCCCTGGTGGGCGTAGTCCTCCCCGTCCCCATAACCCATGATGGGCGAGTGGGTCAGCACGATGTCCACACCCCCCGCCTTCCAGATGCGGTAGCGCAGGCGACGGATGCGGCGGGCCATCTGGGCCTCGGTGTACTGGTGGGGCCCGCCGCTGTACAGGAAGCTCCCTCCCAGGCCTACAATCCGCAGGCCCCCGACGTTGATAAACCGGCCGTCAACGCAGTCGCAGCCCTCCGGGGGATGCTGGTCGTAGGTCTTGTCGTGATTCCCGTGAACGTAGAGCAGGGGCTTGCCGCTCATGGTCACCAGGAAGCTCAGGTATTTGGAGCTCAAATCCCCGCAGGAAAGGATCATGTCGATGCCGTCCAGGCGGCCCGGCTTGTAGTAATCCCACAGGTATTCGCTCTCTTTATCGGACAGTAACAGCAGCTTCACAGGATGGGATCCTCCTTCTCCGGAGGGATGGCGTCCCGGTAGACGCCCTGGAGCCGGGCCAGGGGCCGGGCCATGGGCAGCAGGTCCTCATATTTCGGGATGCTGCCGTGGACGCAGTCCAGGAGGGTATCCATATGGAGAATCTTTTCCGGCGCGGCCTCGGGGAAGGGCTGGATGGAGCCGTCGATGATGCCCCGGCGCAGGATGCCCGCCAGCTGCCGGACCCCGGCGGGCAGGTCGTCCCCCAGCAGGATGTCCACAGCCCGGCTGTCCAGGCCCCACCAGTAGTTCACCGCCTGGCCCTCCGGGGCGGCCAGGGTCTCCCAGCCGCCCTCCAGAACGCCGCGGACCAGGTTCGTGTAAACGTTGCCCCAGTGCCAGTAGGGGGAGGCCACGGAGTGGAACTTCCCGTTCTCGATGCGGCACAGGCCCCAGGGCTCCCGGATGCGGTCCGGCGTGGGGATGTCCCGGTTGGAGATCAGGGAGACCCCCTCCCAGGCCAGGGCGTCCATGGCGTCCTCCTCCACGCAGGACCAGCGGAGGATAATCTTCGCCCGGGGGTTCGTCAGCTGGACCCCCAGGGCGAAGGCGTTGATACTGGCGGGGACGCCGAAAATGGGATTGCTGGCCACATAGCCGATGCGGCCGTTTCGGCTCAGGGCTCCCGCGATGGCCCCGGCGATATATTTCGCCTCGTAGATCCGGCTATAATAGGTCCGAACCCCGGCGTAGGGCATGGAGACCGAGCAGTTCAGGATCCGTACCTCCGGATGCTTCGCCGCCGTCTTCCGGCAGGCCCCGATCAGGGGCGGCGTGATGGCAAAGAGGATCTGGGCCCCGCCCTGGATGGCCTCCTCCATGGCGGCCTCCGCCTCCTCCCCGGGGCGGACGCCGTAAAAGACCTGGGTCTCCACCCGGTCCTCCAGTACAGTTTCCAGATACTCCCGGCCCAGGTCGTGCGCCCGGGCCCAGTCGCTCTGGCCCGGCAGCTGGTCGCTGATAAAGGCCACGTGCAGGCGGCTGAGCTGCTTGGGCTTGAAGATGCGGCCCAGGAGGTTGCCCTCCTCCTTGGCCTCCGGCGTGTCCGTCCGGACGGCGATGGGCTCCGAGAGGGCCTTCACGTCCGCCCAGACGGCCTTGACGCTCTTCGCCAGCTCCGCCGAGGGCAGGGAGATCAAATCGTCGAAGCTGTAGACCTTCAGCCACACCAGCATGGCGTCCGCCACGGTGATGGGCAGCTCCCCGCCCCCCAGCTTTAAAAAGGGCTCCTGAAAATAGGTGTAGCCCGCGGCAAAGCGGCGGCGCTCGTCCTCCGTCCAGACGTGGTCCGGCTCAAAGCCCAGGGCCTTTTGGAGCTTGCCGAAGCTCCCCGCCCGGGTGAAGCGGGTCCGGTACAGCTTCGTCTTCGGGAAGGACTGCAGGAAATCGTAATAGGCCGCCACCGCCGGGTCCTCCGTCCACACGGGGATCATGCGGATGACGTAGGCGGGAATGGTGGGCGCGCCGTAGCTCCTGAGGACGCTGACCCGCTTGTTCCCCTCCTGGACGTAGAAACGGCCGAAGTACTCATAGCACCGGATGGGGTCCCGGATGCCCTCGTCCCCCAAGTGGGCCTCGCACAGGGCCACCCACTTCCCGGCGAACTCCGTATCCGGGTCCAGCAGGGGCAGGAAGTCCGCCGAAAAGGCGGACCGGCGGCCTGCCGTCTTGGTGCCCACGATCTGATCGATGGGAATCTCCATGACCCCAAGCTCCGTCTGGCCCGCCACCATGGAGTCGCTGATGATCTCGTCCAGCACCTGGGGATAGGGGTAGCGGCCCCGGACCAGGGCCTCCTTATAGGACTTGCGGCCCTGCTTCAGGGCGGCGGCATATTGGGACATTGCCTCCTGACGGCTCATGGGGATTCCTCCTTATACGCGCTTCGTTCCTGTGGTTTCAAGGAAACATTGTACCTTGCCGGTCTGGAAAATACAATGGCATTTTTGCCGAAAGCCCCCATCTTTCACAGGAAAGCTCCGGAGCTTTTTCCAAAAAATGACGGGCGAAGCGGCGGCGGCAAAAATTGAAATTCCCAGTACCGGATTTTGGACAAACGTGCTATAATGGGGGAGCAATCCAAAACAGAAAGGAACGTTGCTTTCATGAAAGATCAAAACTGCGGCTACTGCACCCGGAAACAGGAACTCCTGGACGGCTTCGGCATCTACGTCTGCGACCTGGAGGCCAGCGTCCTGGTCCTCTTCAAGGAGCAGAGCCACCCCGGCCGCTGCATCGTGGCCTACAAGGAGCACGCCGGAGACATGACGGAGCTCACCGACGAGGAGCGAAACGCTTTCTTTGCCGACGTGAACCGGGTGGCCAAGGCCCTTCACGCCGCCTTCCACCCCGATAAGATCAACTACGGCGCCTATGGGGACACCAGCGGCCACATGCACTTCCACCTGGTCCCCAAGTACAAGGACCAGGCCGAGTGGGCCTCCACCTTCGCCATGAACCCGGAGAAGGTCTTCCTCACCCAGCCGGAGTACGACGAGATCATCGC
>CAMXKT010000068.1 GCA_947244595.1 uncultured Oscillibacter sp.
CCGCCAGGCGGCGGGAGTTGTTCCGCAGCTCCGCCCCGGCCTCCACGTGGTTCTCTCCCGCGCTCATTTTCAGCAGGTCCACCGGGGGATACTGGTAGGACCCGTCCTCGGAGGCCAGCTTTTCTTCGATCTCCGCGGCCACGGCGGCGGTCTGAGCCGCCACCTCCTTGGCCGTCTCGGCCTTGCCGCTGCGGGTGAAAGTCTCCGCCGTGGGGAGGGGCGCTTTTTCCGGCTCCGGGGCAATGGGCTCCGGCGCGGGGGGCGGCGCGGGCGCCGGCTCAACTGGGGCAGAGACGGAGGGGGGCACCGGCTCGGGTACCGGCGCGGGAGGCGGCACGGGGATAGCCGCCCGAGGCCGTTCCGGCTCCGGCACAGGTTCAGGAGCAGGCTCCGGCTTCGGCTCGGGCTTCGGTTCGGAAACCGCCTGGAGGACTTGGTCCGGTGTGGGCTGAGCGTCGGCCTTGTGACGGAAGAAGCTGGTGAACTTCCCGGATTTCTCCGGTTTGGCGGGCCGCTCCTCGCCGTCCAGGGGGATGTCGATCTGGGGCTTGGGCCCGGACGGAGCCCGGCGCTTGGGCGGGTCCACGGGCGTGAGTCGGATGGCGGGCTCAGGCTGCTCCTCATAGGGGGGGCGGGCTCTCTGCCACTGGGCCAGGGAGGCCAGGGTCAGCCGGAGGGACACGAAGAGCAGGGCCACAAAGAGCACAGTGAACAGAATCACCGAGGCCAGGGGGGAGAACACGGCGGCGGACCCGTTGGCCAGCACGCCGGAGACAGCCCCGCCGGACTCCAGGGCCGCGCCGTCCACCCAGATGGCCTTCAGCATCTTGAAGAAGGAGGGCTCGTACTCCTTCTTGCAGAGGACCAGATGGGCCAGGGTGCCGAACAGGGGCGGCAGCAGCAGGGCGCAGGCGGTCCGCAGCTGGACGGGGCGGCCCCGGTGGAAGATCAGGATGAGCCCCGCCAGCACCAGGGCGGGTCCCGCCAGCCAGTAGCCGTAACCGAACAGGCCCTTCAGGAGCCCCGCGAAGAAGTCCAGGAACAGGGCGCTGACGCCGAAATAGCCCACGAAGACGCACAGGGCCAGGGCCAGCAGCACGCCGCCGGTGACCTCCCGGCGGATGGGCTGCTTCTGAGGGGGCTTTTTCGCGGTGGATCTGCCGCCGGACTTCTTGGCGGCGGGTTTCTTCTGTGATGTGGAAGCCACGGTATGTACCTCCGAGAGTCAGGAATTTGTCACTTCTGCGTGAAGATCAGGGCCAGGGTGACGATGCCCGCCAGCCAGCAGTAGTAGGCGAAGAAGCCGAACTTCCCCTTGTCCGCCACCAGCTTGATGAGCCGGATACAGAGGTAGCCGACCACGGCGGAGACCGCCACGCCCACGAGATAAATGGGGACCTCCTCCCAGAGGACCTGAGCCTCCAGGGCGTCCTTGAGGCTTAAGATATTGGCCCCCAGGATGGCGGGGATGGACATGAGGAAGGAGTACCGCACGGCGAATTTCCGGTCGAAGCCCACAAAGCACCCGGCGGTGATGGTAGTGCCGGACCGGGAGATGCCGGGGCAGGTAGCCAAGGCCTGGCCCACGCCCACCAGCAATGCGTCCAGCATGGTGGCCGTCTTCTCCGTCTTCCGTCCCCGGCGCACGTGGTCGCTGGCGAAGAGGAGACAGCCCGTGGCCAGCAGGGCGAAGGCCACGAAGTACATGTTGTCCCCCAGGGCCTCGATGGTATCCTTGACAGGCAGCACGGCGAAGAGGGGCAGGGTGCCCGCGATGATGAGCAGGATCATCCGCCGGGCGGGGGGGACGCGGCGGGGGGTGGTTCCCCGGACCAGGTCGCTCACGCCGTAGAAGAACTCCAGCACCATGTCCCGGATGTCCTCCCAGTAGGCGATGAAGACGGCGAACAGGGTGCCCAGGTGGAGGAGCACGTCGAAGAAAGCGGGGACCTCCGCCGCGCCGGAGACGTTCAGCAGATGTTCCGCGATGGCCAGGTGTCCGGAGCTGGACACCGGCAGGAACTCGGTTACCCCCTGGACGGCGCCCAGGAGAATAGAGGAGAGAAGGGTCAAGGGATTCACGCTCCTAACATTAGGGATTTTCTCACGTAAAATACAGTATACCACGGACAGGCTGTAAATTCCAGTCATATTTCCAGAAGACGAAAAAAGACGGGGGCCGGGAAAAATCCCGGCCTCCCTTTGAGCTTCCGCTTACAGCAGGTAAGTGTACTTGTTCAGCACCGTGAGGATGAACACCTCAATGTCCGCGGGCAGCTGGTTCTCGGCGTCAAGGTCCGCTTCGAAGACCTTCCCGTCCAGCCGGACCAGGACCTTATCTCCGCCCAGGGGCAGGAAGCCCTGGTTGTTCACGCTCTCGTCGAAGCCCTCCCGGGTCTTGAACAGGGTGAACTTATCCCGGTAGGGGGCGGAGTCGTAGGGGCAGAAGATGGCGCAGTTGCCGCACTCGTTGCACATCCGGTCCACGTGGAGAATCTCATGCCGCCCGTCGGGCATTTCAACGACCACATTGGCCCGGTTGGGGCACACGTCGGCGCAGACCTGGCAGACCACGTTGCAGGTGAGGCACCGGTCCCCCTCACATTTGGCGGACTCGCAGAGGATGCCCTTCTTGGCGATGGCGTCCGCCCGGGAGGCCACGGCCTTGGCGGGGATGTCGAATTTGTAGGCTTCCCCAATGACGGCGTTGGCGAACCATTGGGCGTCGGCGATGCCCTCCACCACCGTGGCGGGGCCCCGCATGGCGTCGCCTCCGGCGTAGACGCCGTCCACATTGGTCTTGAAGTCCGGCAGTCCCTTGCCGTCCACTTCCACGCCGTTGGCGGTAAAGAGCTCGCTCTCCACCTTCTCGCCCACGGCGGATATGACCGTGTCGCAGTCGATTTCCACAAACTCCCCGGTGGGCTCCGGCTTCCGGCGGCCCTTCTCGTCGGGCTCGCCCAGGCGCATCTTCTCGCAGCGGAGCTTTCCATCCTTTTGCTCCACGGGGGCCACCAGCTCCAGGAAGTTCACGCCGTCGGCGATGGCAAGCTCCAGCTCCTCCGCGTCGGCGGGCATGTACTTCTTGGTCCGGCGGTAGACCAGGGTGGAGGACTTCGCCCCACTCCGGAGGGCCACCCGGGCGGCGTCCATGGCGGTGTTTCCGCCGCCGATGACCGCCACATGGCCCAGGGAGACGTTCTTCCCGGCCTTCAGGTCCTTCAGCCAGCCGATGACGGGAACCACGTTGCCGGGGATGTCCAGCCGCCCGGCCTTCCAGGCGCCCACGGCGAAGAAGATGTGGGTGTACCCCTGGGCTTTCAGCTCGGCGACAGACGGGGCGGGGGTGTTCAGCTTGATTTCCGCGCCCATCTTGGCGATGAGGGCCGCGTCCTTGTCGATGGCCGCGTCCGAGATTCGGAAGCCGGGGATGACCTGCCGGACGATGCCGCCTAAGCTTTCGGCCTTTTCAAAGATGGTGACGGGGATGCCCGCCCGGCCCACGAAGTAGGCCGCCGCCATGCCCGTGGGGCCGCCGCCGATGACGGCCACCTTTTTACCGCTGTTGTCGGGGACGGGGGTCTTGATCTTGGACAGGTACTCGTCGTAGCCCCGCTCCGCCGCCACCAGTTTCGTGGCCCGGATCTGGACGGAGTCGTCGTAATAGGTCCGGGTGCACTTGGTCTGGCAGCGGTGGGCGCAGATGGTGCCGGTGATGAAGGGCAGGGGGTTCTTCTCGCAGATGAGCCGCAGGGCGGAGGCGTACTCGCCCTTCCGGCACAGCTCGATGTACTCCGGGATGTCCTGGCCGATGGGGCAGCCGCCCTTGCAGGGGGCGGTGAAGCAGTCCATCAGGGGCACCTTCTCATAGAGCTTCCGCCGGGGCAGGGGCTTCACGGCCTTGACGTGGTACTTGTCGGACCGGGCCGCCAGGGCCAGGGCCTCAATGCCCGCCACGTCCACGCCGGTGAAGGGCTTGAACTCCATGGCGTCCAGCTTGTCGCCGATCTGGACGAAGCGCTGGTAGCCGCCGGGCTTGAGCTCCGTGGTCGCCATGGTGATGGGCCAGATCCCTAAGGCAAAGAGCTTGTCGATGTTCAGCGCGTCCGCGCCTCCAGCGTAGCTGATGCGCATCCGGCCGCCGAACTCCTTGGAGATCCGGGCCGCCATGGTGGTGGTCAGGGGGAACAGGGACTTGCCCGCCATGTACATCTCCTCGCTGGGCAGCTCCCCGCCCTTCACGTCCACGGGGAAGGTGTTGGACAGCTTCAGGCCGAACTCCACGCCGCACTGGTCCGCCAGAGCCTGGAGGCGGTGGAACATAGGCACCGCGTCCTCGTACTGGAGGTCCTCCTTGAAGTGGTGGTCGTCGAAAGCGATGTAGTCGTAACCCATGCCGTCCAGGATGGACCGGGCGGTCTCGTAGCCCAGGATGGTGGGATTGCACTTGACGAAGGTGTGGAGGTGTTTTTTCTCAATCAGGTAGCTGGCGATCCGCTCGATCTCGTCCGGCGGGCAGCCGTGGAGGGTGGAGACGGTGACGCTGCCGGAGACCCGGGGGGAAATGCCGTCGATGAAGGCGGATTCCCCGGGGAAGAACTCCTTGAGAACCTTGATGCACTCCTGGAACACGGGGGTCTTGGAGGCGTCCACCATCTCGGTGAGGAATTTGTCCACCTTGGGGCCCTGGATGCCCGCCAGGTCGTAGCCCACGGACATGTTGAAGACGAAGGCGTCGGGGTCGCCCAGCCGAAAGACCTTGGCCATGATCTTGCAGGCGCACCAGGCCTTGACATACTCCTCAAAGGCCTGGGGGACATAGAGCTCCGTGGACCACTCGCAGTTGTAGCACTCGTCCTCCGCCAGGATGCAGGGCCGGTTCACGCAGGCGGAGAGGTCCGCGCCGTCCATCTTCTGGACGGTCTTGAGCTCGAAGAAGCGGGCCCCGGCGAAGTAAGAGGCGATGATATTCTGAGCCAGCTGGGTGTTGGGTCCGGCGGCGGGGCCGAAGGGGGTCTCGATCTTCTCGCCGAAGATGGGCAGGGTCTTGACGCCCGCCTTGTAGGGCTTGTGGACGCCGAAAACGGTCCCTTCCTTCTGGTACTCGGCGGTCACCCAGGTCATCAGTTCCCGGAACGGGATGGGGGTCATAAGTTCGGACATTTTAATTTCCTCCTTAAAAAGTGAGTATGGAATCATTTTTGTGACGACATGTGCGTCACAAAAATTCCTCGGCCCCAGCCGCCTTGGGCGGCGGCTCCAGTCCGCAGACTGGAGGGGGGAATCTAAAGGGGGGACGAAGTCCCCTCTTTAATATTCGCAGTGATTGAGGGTTCCCCAGAGCTTCTTGGAGACCTGGAGGATTTCCGCGTTGACGGCCTCCTCGTCGATTTCCGTCAGCTGGCGGTCCTTCATCAAGATTTTGCCGTTGATCATGGTGGTCTGGCACTGGCGGCCCGTCATGCCGAATAACATGTGCCCGTCGATGTTGGCGTCGGAGAAGGGGGTAAAGGGCTTGTAGTCCATGACGATGACGTCCGCCGCCGCCCCGGCCTTGAGGACGCCCATTTCCGGGAAGCCCGCCCGCTGGGCCATTTTGGCGTTGTTCTTGAAGAGCATATCCGTCACCTCGCACCAGCCCACGCCGGGAAGGCAGGCGTTATGCCGCTGAATAGTGAGAGCCACTTTGATGCTCTCCAGCATGTCATTGGTATAGGCGTCGGTGCCCAGGCCCACCAGAATGCCCTTCTTGTAAAGCTGAAGCACCGGAGAGCATCCCACGGCGTTGCCCATGTTGCTTTCCGGGTTGTTGACGCACATGGTGTCCGTTTCTTTGATGATGTCCATTTCCGCCGTGTTCACGTGGATGCAGTGGCCCAGGATGGTCTTGGGGCCGAGAATCCCGTGGTCCTGGAGACGCTGAACCGGGCGGCGGCCGTAGTTCTGGAGGGAGTCGTAGACGTCGTTCATGCCCTCGGACACGTGGATGTGGTAGCCCACCCGTCCGGCGTTGGCCTCCGCCATCCGGTCGAAGGTCTTGTCGGAGATGGTGAAGAGGGCGTGTCCGCCGAACATAGCCTTGAGCATATCGGAGGGGTGGGATTCGCAGTAGTCGATGAAGTCTTTGTTTTCCTGAACGGACTGGAGGGATTTCTCCTCCCCGTCCCGGTCGCTGACCTCGTAGCACAGGCAGGCCCGCATGCCCATGGACTCCGTCACCTTGGCGATCTCCATCAGGGAGCCGGGAATCTCGCAGAAGGAGGCGTGGTGGTCAAAGATGGTGGTGACGCCCTGCTTGATGGAGTCGATGACCAGGGCCTGGGCGGAAGCCTTTGTGGCGGCCAGGTCCAGGTGGCGGTCGATGTACCACCACTGGCCGTCCAGCACCTCGTAAAAATTGGTGGGGGCGTAGCCGTTGATAGAGAGACCCCGGGCCAGAGCGGAGTAGATGTGGGTGTGGGCGTTGATGAGGCCGGGCATGATGACCCCGCCCTTGGCGTCCACGAATTCCGCCTGGGGATATTTCGCCTTCAGGGCGGCGGTCTCGCCGACCTCCACGATTTTTCCGCCGTCTGTGACCACGCCGCCGTCAGGCAGGTAGCCCACGCCATTGGGATCCCGGGTGATGAGCCTGCCGTTTGCCAGTAAGATCATAGTAAAACTCCTCCTTGAATGAAATTTGGACAAAAAGAAAGGCGCCCCAAATCCACTCGGACTTGAAACACCTATCGGCCCGCACGGAGAGACAGGTGCAGGCCCGTGCGCGCGGCACTCCGTTGCAGCCATCTATCCTTGCTTTATTACGTTCATTGTACCGAAGAGCCCGCAAAAATGCAAGCCCTCAAACAGAGAAGTTCCCTGCCTCTTTTTAGACAAAACGCCGGAAACTTCCTGCCCGTCCAGGGGCCTCGCATTAGGCTGGGGCTGGGGTCACTGGGGCAGGTCGTCCACATAGGAACAGATGCGCGCGAAGGTCTCCTCGCTGAGGTCGTGCTCCACCTTGCAGGCGTCCGCCGCAGCCTGTTCCGGGGAGACGCCCATCAGCTCGAAGAGCTTGGTGATGGTCTTGTGGCGGCGGTAGATACGGCTGGCGATTTCCATGCCGCTGGCGGTCAGGGTGATGTTCCCGTCCCCGGCCATGACGATATAGCCGCTCTCCCGCAGCTTTTTCATGGCGATGCTGACGCTGGGCTTGGAGAATCCCAATTTGTTCACCACGTCGATGGACCGGACTTGGCCGGACTGCTCCTGAATAATGAGAATGGACTCCAGATAGTCTTCTGCGGATTCGTGTATGACCAAAACAATGCGCCTCCCTTCTGCTTAATTTACCCATGATAACAAAGTTTTCCAAAAAATGCAAGTCGCTATTGTCACAAAAGCCGGAAATTTTTGGAAATCTTTTCAAATTCTGGGAGTCTTTGGGGAAAACAGGGCGGAGCCGACAGGCTCCGCCCCAAAAATTGAGATTACAAGAGGTTCCCGGCTCAGATTTTTCCCGCCAGCACCAGGACCAGCACCACGAAGGTGGCCAGCAGCGCGAAGGAGAACAGCAGGAAGCCCGCGTCGAAGCGGTCGGCGCTCTGGGAGGCGGCGTCCCGCTCGGGAGCCAGCCGGGCCTTCCGCAGGGCGGTGACCACGGGCTTGTAGAGAACCAGGATCAGGGCCGTGTTCAGCCCGCCCTTCACCAGGTTGAAGGGGAGGAAGACCGTGGGCAGCATGGCAGCCACGACGCTGCGGTCCATGTGCATGTAGATGGGGGTGATCAGGTAGTTCCACAGGAGCATGACCACCGTCAGGACCAGGGTGCCCAGGAGCAGGCCCAGGACCGCGCCCTTCCGGGTGCGCATTTTTTTATAGACAAAGGAGGCGGTGCAGCAGAAGGCGCAGGTGGCCAGCACGTTCATGATGAGGCCGATGATTCCCGTGTCGCTGACCGTGAACATCTCCACCAGGGCTACCACGATGGAGATAATGGCGGCGGACAGGGGCCCGAACAGGAAGCCGCCGATACAGACCACGGTGTCCTTCACATCCATCTGGAGGAAGCCGGAGATCTGGGGCAGCATCTTACTGAGGAGCATGGCCACATAGGTCAGGGCCGTCAGCATGGCCAGGGAGGTGACGGTCTTGACGGTGACCTGGGACTCTCTCCGCATCCGAAGCTCGGCGGCGGCTCCGGCGGCGTAATCGTCGGCGGGGGCGGTGGTGACGTTGGACTCGTAGTTGGACATCAAAAAACACTCCTTTACATACTTGAAAACACCCTGGACGCTTTGACTTCTCCAAGGTGAACAAGCAGCAAAGAAGCGCGCCGAAAGGCGCGGCCCGAGCCGCACTCATCTTCTTCCATCCAGACTGTGACTGTTGGTCCCGGAGTTTCACCGGGTCAGCGGGGGCCGTGCTTTGGGAAACGGCCTCCGGTCGCGGACTGTACCGCCAGTGGGGAATTTCGCCCCGCCCTGAAGACAAAGTATTCAGTTCTGTTTTCTGGGCCTAGTATACGACAGTCCGCCGGAAAATGCAAGCCCCAATTTTACTCTTTTCAAATTGGAACGGATGTGCTATTATGAGGGTATCAAAACGAGAGGAGGGACCGCCGTGGACCGGGTGATTCTCCACTGTGATCTGAACAGCTTTTACGCCTCGGTGGAGCTGCTGGACCGTCCGGAGCTCCAGAGGCTCCCCGTGGCCGTCTGCGGGGATCCCTCTTCCCGCCACGGTATTATTTTGGCGAAGAACGACCCCGCCAAGCGCTTCGGCGTCCGGACGGCGGAGACCATCTGGCAGGCCAGGAAGAAGTGTCCGGAGCTGATCCTCCTGCCGCCCCACCACCGGCTCTACCGGGAGTACTCCCGGAGGGTCAACGCCATCTACGACGAGTACACGGACCTGGTGGAGCCCTTCGGCATCGACGAAAGCTGGCTGGACGTGACGAACACCCTCCACCTCTTCGGCATGGACGGGGCGGCCCTGGCGGACGTCCTCCGGCGGCGGGTGAAGCGGGAGCTGGGGCTGACCCTCTCCGTGGGGGTCTCCTTCAACAAGGTCTTCGCCAAGCTGGGCAGCGACTACAAAAAGCCGAACGCCACCACGGTGATTTCCCGGGAGAACTGGCGGGAGATCGTCTGGCCCCTGCCGGTGGGGGACATGTTGTACGTGGGGGGCGCGGCCAGGAAACTGTTGGGACAGTATGGCGTCCGGACCATTGGGGAGCTGGCGGCCTGTCCCCGGGAAATGCTGGAAGAGCTGATGGGCAAGCTGGGAGGCCAGCTCCACGACTACGCGGGCGGGCTGGACCGGGAGCCGGTCCGGGCCCGGCACGACCCGGAGCAGGTGAAGTCCATCGGCAACGGCGCCACCTTCCCCAAGGACCTCACCACCCGGGCCCAGGTGTCGGCGGGCGTCGGCGTGCTGGCGGACAGCGTGGCCGGACGCCTCCGCCGGGCGGGGCTCTACGCCGGAGGGATCCACGTGACGGTCCGGGATCCGGCCTTTCACGACCGGTCCCGGCAGCGGCAGCTCCCGGTTCCCACCCATTTGATCCGGGAGCTCTCCGCCGCCGCCCTGGAGCTGGCGGGGGAGCTGTGGAGGCCGCCGGATCCCGTCAGGGCCCTGACGGTGACGGCCATCTACCTGACGCCGGAGGAGGAGACCTATGAGCAGGGAGACCTCTTTGCCGCCGGGGAGGACCGGAGGAAGCAGGAGCGGCTGGAGGCCGCCATGGACGGCATCCGGCAAAAGTACGGCGGCGGGTCCATCGCCTTCGGCACGGCGAAGCCGGAGGAGGACGGCGGCGGGAGCTTCCAAAAAGGGGACTGAGCTCCCCTTGACGGGGAGGAAATGTTTGATATAATGGAGACGAGGTGATAGGGATGAGCGATATGGAAAAGATTGCGGAAATGCTGATGGGTATGAATCAGCGAATGGACGCAATGCAAGAAGATATGGCGGCCCTCCGGGAGGGGATGGCAACAAAGGGAGACGTGGCGGCCCTCCGGGAGGAGATGGCAGCAAAGGAAGACGTAGCGGCCCTCCGAGAGGAGA
>CAMXKT010000069.1 GCA_947244595.1 uncultured Oscillibacter sp.
GCTAGCCTCTTCCCACATCAAGCCTGGAATTGGCCCCTTCCGTCCGTCGTCCGCACGCTCAATGTACCAGTCTCCTGTCCGTTTGTCTATAGATTTGCTTTAGTTGTAATTTGTTTGATAACTGCTGATATTTAATCATGTTTATGTGAAAAATGTTTGTAACAAATCTTGGCTCCCACCATCAGACCTTCCGTTTATCTCCTCCTCCACCCGCAGGGATGGCAAGGTCCGCTTCCTCCTCTCCAGGAAGTTTTTTATTATATAGTATATATCTCTGCCGGTCCTGAAGAATACTTCCCTGGGCCAGCATCCGCTGAAGCAGCGGGCGGCATTGACTTACGCCAATGCCCAGCAGCCGGGCCACATCCTGCCGGTAAGCAAAGCCCTCCCGTTCCAGGTATTCCAAAACGGCAGCCTCCTGCTTTTCCGGAGGAACCACACTCTCAGGTAAATAATAACGAGCCCCCACCTGGGTCAGCCGTCCCCGGTTTACCAATTGTTTAAGCCGGTTGTACGCAGTAGTCCGAGAAACCTTCAAAAGAGACACAATTTCATTCCGGGTAGTCCATCCCTGCCGCCGGACCTGAGAAAGGATCTGCCCCTCTCCGCCGGAGCGCAGGGCACAATCTACCCTCAAGTCCCGAAGGGTCAGATCATCCAGCCCCGCCCGGATCAATGCCGCCCGCACCAGCTTTGACAAACGGGTCCGGTCATAGGGCTGGCCGCTCCTGGGGGCGGTGAGAACGAAACCTTCCCGGCCTCCCTTTTGCGCCACTTCCTCCAGGACTTTTCTGGTTCCGCCGGTAAGAGAAACCTCTCGGTTGGGAAGGCACAGCTTGTCCCCCCGCACCTGGTCCCAAGTTAGGGCGACGATCTCCTCCAAATGAAGTCCCGCCTGCCAAGTCAGCCAAAGGGCGATCCCGGCAGGACTGACTCCCTCGGACCGGAGGAGCTTCCACAAGGCGAATTCATCGATCTGAGCGGACTTCTCCCGGCAGATACGGGTGGAGATCTTCCTTTCCTCCAGGTGCTCCGCGAAATGGACGTTAAGCCCCGCCGCCTCCACACCGGTAATGCGGGAGACATACTGCCAGTCGTGCTCCTCCAGCTGCCGGAGAACGAAATCATGGCGCAGGTCAATCAGCCGCACTTCCGTCTGTCCCTGCTTGTCCAGCGCGGTCCGGGCCAGCCGGGAGATGGACTGGGGCGTCAGCGGCTTTCGATCCCGGTCGGAGAGAACGACTGCTTCCTGACTCCGGTCCCGCCCATCCCGCAGAGCCAGGAGCCAATCTGACAGTTCCCGGCTGATGGGGACCTTCCGGTCCGGCAGCACCAGGCAGCCGTCCAAAAAGTCCACCTGCTCCCAGGTGAGGTGCTGAATCTCATCCCGCAGCAGCCCTGCCTGCCAAGCCAAACGCAGCACTGTTCCCGCCGCGTTTCCGGGGTTTTCCCTTAACGCCTGTTCCATCGCCCCCTCGTCAGGGCGGTTGACGACATACTCCTGCATAGCCGCTCCCTCTCTGTTATGTTCCGTTTATTTATCAAATAAACGGACTCTTATAAAATCAAAAGGCTCATCAGCCATGGAGCCCTTCAAAAAGTGGTTAACCCCTCTCGGCCTCTATTTGTTACATTCATTTATCTCAAATGCAAATCTATTTAAAACTTATGAAATAACTGTGCCGCAATTGATACAGCGGTTTGTTCCCTTGCATCATACGCCAAAAGATAGCAAAAATCAATATCTTTCAACATATTTTGCCAGTCTGTTCCCCACGTTAGACTGAACAAAACAGATTGGAAGGAGTGGAATATGATGACGAAGCAGGAACGCGTTGCCGTAGGCCAGCGTCTGCGCCAGCAGAGGAATCGCCTTGGGCTGACCAGGGAGCAGTTCGCGGAGCTGGCGGATATCGGCGCCGGCTACTATGGGCAAATTGAGGTTGGCACCTCTCAGATGTCCATCGACACCCTCATCAAAGTGGCCCGGACCTCCCGGCTGTCCATGGAGTACATACTCTTCGGCGAGGAAAGCGGCGAAACAGATCTGGGTTCTCTGGAGATGATCCTGCGTGGCTGCACGCCCCGGGAACTCCGCCTAGCGGAGAAGGTCCTCCAGCTTTTTCTTCTACGGGGAGACTGAGCGCGCAAAAAAAGAGAGGCCCCAAAGGGCCTCTCTTTTGCCGGATATGTCGGCTGGTGTCACCGTATGAAATTCATCATGGGTCTCCGAGCCGCCTCCGGAACAGGGATCTTTGTTTCATGGAGAACCTTGACCATCCAAGCCATGTTCCGCCCCAGCCGGGCGGCCACAGCCATGCCCTCCTCGTCTCTCCCGGCCTCGCCGGGATCCGCCCCGTGGACCGCGCCCCAATAGTCGGAGGTCATCAGGATCATCTCCATGGCGTCCATGGTGCCCAGCAGTTGCTGATAAGTCTCCATGCCGCCGCTCCGGCGCAATGTGCACAGCGCCCCTCCCACCTTGTGGTGAAGCTGGTTCACTCCACAGCCCGCCGCCAGCATCAGCCGGTCCAGCACGCACTTCATGCCCCCGGCGATGCCCCCGTGATACACCGGGGAGGCCAGCAGAATGCCGTCCGCCTCGATGCAGGCGGCAATAATTTCGTTCACCCCGTCCCCGTCCTGAACACAGTGAAGGCTTCCGGTGTTCAGGCAGTGGTAACAGGCCATGCAGGGCCGGACCTTGGCCCCGGGCTGAAAGACCTGGAACTCCACGCCGGCGGCCTGAATTTCTCTGCCCGCGGCTTCCAGGACCAGGGCGGTGTTTCCGTTTCTCCGGGGGCTTCCGTTGATGGCGACAATTTTCATGGGGGTCCCTCCTTATGTTTTATTTGAACGCTCTTTTCGAACGACGAAAACCCAAAGCAAAATTCCCTGGGCCAGTAGCACGAGGGCCGAGACCGCCTTCAAAAACCCAGGCGGGCTGAACGGCTTGAAAATCCAGCCCCAGTTCTCCAGCCGGCAGTGTGCCGTGAACCAATAAGACGACAAAAAGCTGACCAGGTTTCCTTCCAGCAGCGCCGTGATGTCCCGGGTCCTGACGCTCAGCCAGCATAGCGCGGCCGCCCAAACCAGCAGCGGAAGGTATCCCTTCATGCTCCTATCAGCGGCGTCGGCGTACATCCCCCAAAAGACGTAGGGACACGCGCTGACCAGCAGGATTCCCAGCCGGACGGCCCATTTTTTCACCATGTCGTCCCTCCTTTTATCAGGTAATTTCATTATATCGGACCGGGAACAAAATTGCAAGAATTTCGCATAACCCCCTTTTTCTTCCGCCCAAAGTGCGCTATAATAGCACCCGTAAATTTAAACCTACGGAGGATACTCTCATGCGCCAAAACGAAATGTTCCTGCTCAAGCTGGGCGAGGTGGTCCTCAAGGGCCAGAACCGCCGCTCCTTCGAAGACCGGCTGGTGGCCAACGTGGCCCGCCGCCTGAAGTCCTGCGGCAGCTTCCAGGTCTACATCCGCCAAAGCACCATCTACGCCGAGCCCACCACGGACCACTGCGACATGGAGGCGGCCTATGCCGCCGCCCGGCAGGTTTTCGGCGTGGTGAGCGTCGCCCGGGCGGTCCCCTGCGAAAAAACCGTGGAGGCCATCGTGGCCACCGCCAAGGACTACCTGGCGGACTCCTTCGCCTCCTCCAGGAGCTTCAAGGTGGAGAGCAAGCGGGCGGATAAGAACTATCCCCTGAACTCCATTCAGGTCTCCCAGGCCGTGGGCGGCGAGCTGGCAGAGGCGTTCCCGAACGTGACGGTGGACGTCCATGACCCGGACCTGACGGTCCACGTGGAGATTCGGGAGAAGTACGCCTACGTCCACGCCCCCGCGGTCCCCGGGGCGGGCGGGCTTCCCGTGGGCATGGGGGGCCACGCAATCAGCCTTCTCTCCGGCGGTCTGGACAGCCCCGTGTCCTCCTGGATGATGGCCCGCCGGGGGGTGGAGCTGGAGATGGTTCACTTCGTCTCCCCGCCCTATACCTCCCAGCAGGCCCAGGACAAGGTCTTGGATCTGGCGCGTCTGCTGACGGCCTACTGCGGCCGTCTCCGAGTCCACATCGTACCCTTCACGGAGATCCAGGAGGAGATTCGGAAGAACTGTCCCGAGGAGTACTTCACCCTCATCATGCGCCGCTTCATGATGCGCCTGGCCCAGGCCATCGCCCAGCGGGCGGGAGCCAAGGCCCTCATCACCGGCGAGTCCCTGGGCCAGGTGGCCAGCCAGACCATGATGGCCCTGGCCGTCACCGACGACGTGACGGAGATGCCGGTCCTCCGGCCCCTCATCGGCATGGACAAGGTGGAGATCATCCGGATGTCCCGGGAGATCGGGACCTACGACACCTCCATCCTGCCCTATGAGGACTGCTGCACGGTGTTCACCCCCCGGCATCCGGCCACGAGGCCCAAGGTGGAGGACGTCCGGGCCGCCGAGGCCAAACTGGACGTGGAGGCCCTTATGGCAAAGTCCCTGGAAGGAGAGGAATGGGTTTGGGTCAAGCCGTGAGACGGATGTTTGCCCTGACGCCGGGGCTTTTGCTGCTGTGCGGCTGCGCCTCTCCTCCGCCGGAGGAGAGCCTTTGCTCCGGCCTTCAGGACAACCCACTGGACCGGCTGTTTCAGGAGGAGCTGGCAGACCCGGATCGGTCTCAGGCGCAGCTTTGTACGTATCAGGAGCAGTACGATCAGGCCTGGCGGCTGGTCTATGAGGGGCTGGTTTCCCAGATGATCGCCGCCGCTGGAGAGAGTGACGATTCCGCAGGCAGCGTCCTGTCCTTCTGGGCGGAGACGGAGCTGAGCTGGGAGAGCGCCTCCCGGGCCCTCCTCCTCTCCTGGCAGGCGTTTCGGGACGAGATCCCGGGCAACGGCGCCGCAGATCGCCTGAAGCTGTTTCACGGTATGTACCTCCGGGACCGCTGCATGCTGCTGGCAGACTGGCTGGACGCAGGGGCATCCCTGCCGGAGGACCTGTCTTTCTGCTGGCGGGACGCGGACGATGGGTTCGACTTGGACGCCTTCCGCGCCTGCCTGGAGGATGCCGGCCTCCTGACGGGCGTCCCGGAGGCGTGGACCTTCGCCCTGACGGCGTCTCGCCTGTTGGCGTCGGACTGGGGAGAGACCGCCTCCGCCGAAAGAGGTGTCCAGTCCTTTGCCCTGTGGGACCTGGACGGAGACGGCCGGCGGGAGCTGCTGGTCTCCGAGGGATGGTACGGCACCCACTACGCCGTGTACCGCCTGGAGGGAGACGCCTTGAAGCGAGTCTGGGAATATATCTGGACCTACAGCACCCTCTCTGTGCTGGAGGAGAACATCTTATTTGTACAGAATACTGCCCATCAGGTGCGGACTTTTGCATTTTTCCGCCTGCGGGACGGGGCCGTGCAGCTGCTGAACGACTTGGAATCCCCAGGCGACGGTTCTTACTGGAACCAGGGACAGGAGATCACAGAGGCGGAGTTTGACGCCGCACTCGCCCAGTATGCCAGCCTGGAACGCCTGGATGGAGAGTCGGGGCCCATTTTCTGGAGACCCAACAGCAGGAGCGAGGTGTACCAATGGCCGCTGCCATAAAGAAAAGAGGAAAAATCATGTCACACACCGCCGAACTCATCGCCGTAGGCACCGAACTGCTCCTCGGCAACATCGCCAACACCAACGCCCAGGTACTGAGCCAGAGCCTCTCCGCCCTGGGTGTCAACGTCTTCTGGCACACCGTGGTAGGCGACAACCCCGACCGCCTCAAGGAGGCCCTGGACGTCGCCCGGAAGCGGGCCGACATCCTCATTACCACCGGCGGCCTGGGCCCCACCTACGACGACCTCACCAAGCAGACCATCTGCGAAGCCTTTGGAAAGCCCCTGGTTCTCCACCCCGACATTCTGGAGGACATCCGCGCCTTCTACGAGTCCGCCCTCCACGTCCCCATGCCGGAGAACAACACCCAGCAGGCCCAGCTCCCGGAGGGCTGCGCCGTCTTCGACAACCCCGTGGGCACCGCCCCCGGCTGCGCTTTCGAATCCGACGGCGTCCACGTCCTCATGCTCCCGGGCCCGCCCCACGAGATGGAGACCATGCTCCGCCGCCACGTGGAGCCCTATCTCCGCCGCCTCTCCCACGAGGTCATCGTCTCCCGGGACATCATGACCTTCGGCATGGGGGAGAGCTCCGTGGACGAGCTGCTCCATGACAAAATGGTCCGCATGACCAACCCCACCCTGGCCACCTACGCCAAGCCCTGCGAGGTCCGCCTCCGGGCCACGGCCAAGGCCCCTACCGAAGAAGAGGCCCAGGCCATGCTGTCCCCGGTGCTGGCGGAGGTTCAAGCCGTCCTGGGAAATATTATCTACGGTATAGACGTCGCGGACCTGGCGGCGTGCTGCCACGCCCAGCTTCTCCGGCGGGGCCTCACCCTGGCCACCGCCGAGAGCTGCACCGGCGGCCTGGTTGCCGAAAAGCTCACCGCCATCCCCGGGGCCTCCGCCGTCTACCGGGGCGGCGTGGTCAGCTACTGGACCGGGGTCAAGGCGAACGTCCTCCGCGTCCCCGCAGACATTCTGGACGCATACGGCCCCGTCTCGGAGCAGTGCGCCCGGGCCATGGCGGAGGGGGTCCGAACCATCACCGGGGCGGATCTGGGGGTCTCCGTCACCGGCGCGGCGGGGCCGGACCCGGATGAGCGGGGCGTCCCCGTGGGGATTGTGTACATCGGCCTGGCCACACCGGAAGGAACCTTCTGCCGCCCCCTGGACTTCGGCCGCCGCCGCCGGGACCGCATCCAGGGCCTTGCCGCCAACCACGCCTTCGACGTGGTCCGGCGCTGGCTCCAGGGCCTCCCGGTGGAGCGCGTCTGATCTCCTCCTTCATTTTCCCCTTGTCTTTCCGCCGGAAATCTGATATACTGGGCCCTCACAGCCCCACGCGCCGATCCCCCGGCGCGAATATGATACAAAGGAATCATCTCATGAAAACAATCTTTCTTGTGGACGGCGACAATAACATCGGCACCGGGCTCACCGGAATCGACATGCTCTCGGAGCAGGACACCGTCCTCATTTTCTACCAAAAGGAAAAGGGCCTGGCCCTCAGCAAGCTCCAGAAGCTCTGCGCCGGGACGGCGGCGGACGTGCAGTATATCGAGAGCGTCCGAGGCGGCAAGAACTCCATCGACTTCCAGATCATCACCGAGCTGGGCGTCCTGGTGGGCAAGCGGGAGGCGGACTACGCCTACGTCATCAGCCAGGACAAGGGCTACGCCGCCTCCATCGACGCCCTCCAGGCCCGATACGCCAACGCCTTCCAGGAGGTGGCCCTGCGCCCCTCCATTGAGAGCTGCCTCCACCTGCCCTTCGTCCTCCGCTCGGCGGACCGCCAGGAGCTGTGCAACGCCCTGGTAAAGGAGTACGGCTCCGCCCAGGGCTGCGCCCTGTACAACCACCTTAAGCGCATCTTCCAGCTCCCGGAACCGGAGCCGGAAAAGCCGGTGAAGACGACTCGTCCCCGCCGGGGCGGCCGCCGGAAAAAACCCGCCGCCCAAGAGACGGAAGAATAAGTTTCCCTTGAAACGCTGCCCCTGAGGGCGGCGTTTTTTCTCCCTTTCTTTCCCATCGGTTCGACAGCTTTCGACAAAATTCGATAAATTTCTTGTCTTTTCCCCCGCTTTTTGCTATGATATTTCCGGGGCAGGCAGTCTTTTCCTGGGCTTAGGCCGCTTCCCCCGGCAAATGCTAACCCAGACGCTTCCAGAGGGAAATCACCTCTCCGGGAGTTTCACCCGAAAGGAGACCCTCATGGATCTGGACCTATCATTGCTGCCCCAGGCCGCCGCGCAGATGCGGGGCGCCCTGAGCAACCTCTATTTTGCCGCCGCCCGCTTGGCCCCCGCCTCCGCCCGGGAACAGGACCCGGAGCTGGACGCCAAGGCCGCCCTGGTGGATCAGAGCTACTACCGCCTGATCCGCTTGGTGAACAACCTCTCCGCCACCCGGTATCTCAGCGAAGAGCCCCTGCCCCTGCGGGACCAGGACGTCGTTGAATTCGTGACGGACATCTTTGCCAAAGCCGCCTCCCTGGCCCCCCTTCGGGGATTGGAAACCCGGCTGCTCTGCGCTGCGGACAGACACATCTGCGCCTTCTGCCCCGACGCGCTGGAGCAGCTTCTCTATCAGCTTCTCTCCAACGCCTTCAAGTTCACCGCCTCCGGCGGGCTCATTACCGTGGAGCTGCGCCTGACCGGGGGGCGGGTTTTCCTCTCTGTGGAGGACACCGGCCCCGGCATCGCCCCGGAGCGGCTGGAAGCCCTCTTTGACAGTTACCACCAGGCGGAACAGCCCGCCCCGCCGCCCCAGGGGCTGGGCCTGGGGCTGGCCCTGTGCCGCGGCATCGCCCAAGGCCACGGCGGCCTGATAACGGCGGAGTCCCGCCAGGGGAAGGGGAGCCGCTTCACCTTCTCCATGCCGGACCACCTCAGCGGAACCACCCTCGCCGACGTCCATTTCGACTACGGCGGGGGCTTCAACCACACCCTCATGGCCCTGTCGGACGCCATGTCCCCAGAGGCGTTTGTCATCCGAAATCACTGAGCGTCAGGGACCGTCCCGGTGAGGCGGTCCCTGTTTCTTCTCCAGCCGAGAGGTTTTACGCAAGCCGTCACGCAAATTTCGGCGGAATCCACAAAAAACTTCCTTGCGCATTCCAGGTTTTTCCGGTATAATTCTATTCAAACTCATTTGAATCAGAGGGAGGGACCGTCTTGCAGGACCGCTACAAAAATTTGTTTCCCGCCACGCTGGTTTTCTCCATCGGGCTGATGCTCCTGGGCCTGACCCTGGAGGCCCCGATGGACATTTTGAAGGGGCTCTACCACATTGTCACCATGCAGGACCTTCTGATTACGGATTACGTGTCCATCGGCGGTCCCGGCGCGGCCCTGGTGAACGCCGGACTGGTGACGGTTATCTCCATCTGCATTATCAAATTTTCCGGGGATCCCTTCAACGGGTTCACCATTGTGGAAATGGGGCTGATGGCAGGCTTTTCCCTCTTTGGGAAAAACTTTCTCAACATCTGGCCCATCATCCTGGGCACCTGGCTTTACGCCAAATATCAGAAGGAGCCCTTCTCCAAGCACGCCTCCGTATCTCTGCTGGCCACCTCCCTGGCTCCGCTGGTGAGCTACATGTCCCTGGGCAGCATCCACGCCAGCCTTCCCCTGGGATTAGCGACGGGGGTCCTCATCGGCTTCCTCCTGCCCTCTCTCTCCGCCTACACCTATAAAATTCAAAACGGCATGAACCTGTACAACATGGGCTTCGCCTGCGGCCTCCTGGCCATGATGATCGTCCCGGTGCTCACCGCCTTCGGGGACAGCCCGGACTCCGTCCTCTACTGGGCCGAGGGCTACAACACCGGCTTCATCGCCGTGCTGAGCCTGCTGTGCTCCACCCTGATCCTCTTCGGCTTCTTCGGCACGGGCGTCCCCGCCTGGAGCGTCTGGGCAGGCTACCGCCGCCTGCTCTCCACCACCGGCCGGGCCCCCAGCGACTACCTCCGCATGTTCGGCTACGGCCCCGTGCTGGTGAACATCGGCGTCAACGGCTTTCTGGGCATGGCCTATGTGCTTTTGGTGGGAGGCGATCTGAACGGCCCCACCATCGGGGGCATCTTCACCATCATGGGCTTTTCCGCCTTCGGCAAACACGCCCGGAACATCCTCCCCGTCATGCTGGGGGTCTTCATCGGAGCCTACGGCATGCACCACACCCCGGACTATCCCTCCCTTCAGCTGGCGGGCCTCTTCGGCACCACCCTGGCCCCTATCTCCGGCCACTTCGGCTGGCCCTACGGCGTGCTGGCGGGCTTTATCCACGCCTCCCTGGTCCTCCAGACCGGCGG
>CAMXKT010000070.1 GCA_947244595.1 uncultured Oscillibacter sp.
CCAGCCGGGCGGGCGCGGAGCCGGTGGGCGGCTACGACGGCCTTCTGCATGACGGGAAGAACGGCGCCGAGCCCAAGGACAGCGCCCGGCCCTTCGCCAGCCTTGGCGAACAGCTACAGGCCATCGTGGCGGTGGCCAAGAGCCACACGGCGGACAAGCGCCTGATCCAGGTGAACAACGCGGTCCTGGGCGCCAACGAGGGCGCCGGGGCGGACGGCGGCTTCGCCCTCCAAGAGGATTTCGCCGGGACCATCATCGAGAGCGCGGTGCAGCACAGCCAGCTTTTGAACCGGCTGGACCGCTACACCTGCTCCAGCCCCGCCAACTCCATGCGCTGGGTCAGCGCGGACGAGACGGATATCTCCGCCTCCGTGTTCGGCGGCGTGCAGATGTACTGGGCGGCGGAGGGGGCCACGGTAGCCGCCAGCAAGCCCCAGCTCAAGGAAATGAAGATGGACCTGGAGAAGATGATGGGCATTGCCTACGCCACCGACGAAATGCTGACGGACGCCGCCTTCATGACCGGCTTCTTCGGCACGGCCTTCGCCCTGGCGGCGGAACGGCTGCTGGTTTCCGGCGTGATCGCCGGGGACGGCGAGGGCAAGCCCAAAGGCTTCCTCAAATCCAAGGCCCTTATCACCGTGGACACGGAGCCCGGCCAGGCCGCCGGGAGTTTCCTGGGCACCAACGCCATCAAGATGCAGGCCAGGGCCATGCCCCGGAACCGGGAGCGGCTCGTGTGGCTGATGCACCCCGACGCGGAGGAACTTCTGCCCTACCTCTCCATCCAGAACGGCGAGGCCGCCAAGTTCCTGTGGAACCCGGAGGGCGGCCTTGGCAACTTCGACACCCAGCGGGTGCTGAACAAGCCGGTGCTGTTCGATGACAGCTGCTCCGCCCTGGGCGCGGCGGGTGACATCAACCTGATCGACCCCTTCCAGTACATCCTGCTGACCAAGGGCACCGCCCGGCAGGATTGGTCCGTCCATGTGGAGTTCCTGACGGACCAGAACTGTTTCCGCATGGTGTACCGCTGCAACGGCGCACCCAAGACGGACTCCACCCTGACCATCAAGAACAGCACCAAAGTGCGCAGCCCCTTCATTACGCTGGCGGCCCGCGGCGGCACTGGCGCTGAAGGCTGAGGAAGGAGGACATCATGCCGAGAAAGAAAGCTGCCCCCAAGGAGGAGCCCAAGGCCGTGACCCCCGCGCCGGAAGCGGAGGCCCTTGAGGCCGCTCCCGCGCCTCCTGCGCCCCTGGAGGAGCCCCCCGCGCCCTCTGACCCTCCCCAGGTCCCGGAGGCCGCCCCCGCACCTCCTGCGGCCCCGGAGGCCGCCCCCGCACCTCCTGCGGCCCCGGAGGAGGCCCCCGCGCCTCCTGCGACCCCGGAGGAGGCCCCCGCGCCTCCTGCGGCCCCGGAGACGCCGCCGGGCCCCGACGGACTCCCGGCCATTGTGACCGCCTCCAAGGGCCTGAACCTCCGGGCGGGCCCCGGCTTCGGCTTCGACGTGCTGGGCGTGGTGGAGTTGGGAACGCTCCTCCTTGTCATCTCCCTGCCCATGGGCGTGAAGGTCCCCGGCTGGGCGCTGGTCTGGCTTGGTGAAACGGCGGGCTGGGTCTCCGACAAGCACCTCCGGCTCCTGACGGAGTGAGCCATGCGGCTGAGCACAATCAGGGAAGTCACCCTGAAAGCCTTTTGCCGACTGGACGGCCTCTCCGGCGAGGAGGACGAACTGCTCTACTCCCTCTACGACGCCGCCGTGGGCTACATGTCCCAGGCGGGGATCCGGGAGCCGCCGTGGGACACGCCCCGCCGGGCCCAATACGACCTGTGCGTCAATTACCTGGTTCTGGACAGCTGGGACCGGCGGGACGCCTCCTTCGTGGGCGCCGCCTCGTCGGAGAACCCCGCCTTCCGGCGGCTGCTGAACCAGATGAAGCTGACGGAACCGGATGTGTCCAACTCGGACACATCCGGCCCCGGGGAGGATGAACCGGAATGACAACAGGAAGCGATCTGAAGGAACGCATCCAGGTCCAGCACCTGCTCCACTACCCGGAGGCCGACGCCTTCGCCTGGGAGGTCAAGCGCAATACCTGGGCGAAGGTGGAGCAGGATACCCGGAAGAACCTCTTTTCTTCCGC
Source organism: uncultured Oscillibacter sp. (assembly GCA_947244595.1). Taxonomy (GTDB): domain Bacteria; phylum Bacillota; class Clostridia; order Oscillospirales; family Oscillospiraceae; genus Oscillibacter. The sequence goes on from CAMXKT010000070.1 coordinate 2,148, forward strand.
CGGCATCGGCGCCAGGGGCGTCACCTTCACACTCTGGCGGAATCCGGAGCTGTCGATTGTCCACTCCTTCCTCTGGCGGGGACAGTTCTGTTTCCTCACCTCCATCGTGGACGGAGACCCCGGCTTCCAGGTGGTGCAGGCGGCGCTGTGCGACCCGGTGGACTGCATCAAGGACGCGGACATGGAGACCCAGGGCTGCCGGTTCCCCGGTATCCTGACGGAGAAGTATGTGGGCCACGAACAGCTGGACCCCCACGCCGAAGTGACGGGGGACCTGGTGCTGGTGACGCCGAAGGTGGTGTCGCTGAAGCCGGGGAGCTGGGTACTCATAGGGGAGCGCCACTTCCTGGTGCGGGTCCCCCATGAGCTGGACCCCCACAAGAACGAGTACGAGATTCGGAGAACGGAGGACTGCTAATGAGCAAAGCGGCCTTTGACACAAAGCAGTGGGACACCTTCTGGAAGGTCTGGAACCGGCGGCTGGAAACCCTGCCCGGCGCAAAGAAGGCGGCGCTTTTCCAGGCCGGGCAGGCCGTGGACATCCTTCTGAATCGGCAGATCTCCACCCGCGTCAACGACCCCAGGGGCCGCGTGAAGCGGTGGCAGGAGCAGCGGCTGGGCAGCGGCGGCGGTTACGCGGCCATCTCCCCCGTGGACGATACCGTTCGGGTCAGCAGAAGCACCTCCAACGAATACACGGCGAAGGATATTACGCGGTACCTGGAACGCGGGCACAAAACCCGCCCGCCCTCCGGTCGGTGGAAGCGGTACCGCTCCAGAGTCCATGAGCGGGCCGACGCCAACGGGAAACACAGCCTTGTCGGCATAGTCCCCGGCAGAATGTTCTACAGCTGGACGAAAATGGAGGCCACCTCCGTCGCCGTCCGGGCGGCGCGGGAAGAAATCCTTGAGTGGATCGAGGGCTTCGCGGAGGGTGACGAATGATTCAGATTTCCGATATTACCGCCGCTATCGCGGCCCAGGTGGCAAAGTCGTTCCCCGGTGAGAAAATCTACACGGACCTGGCGCCCCGAGACTTTGAGCGGCCCAGCAACATGGTGGAGCTGGCGGGCATAGGTATGGACCCGCTGTCCTACGGGCCCGGCGGCGTGGATTTCCTCTTCAAGTACAAAATATCCACCTTCTCCAAAGTGGATGAAGTACACGCCTCCCACCTCCCTGTCCTGGACCTGCGGGCCATGCTGGTACTGGGGGCCTTCGGAAGCGGGTTTATCCGTGTGAAGGACCGGGCCCCCAAGGTGCGCAGCGCCGAGGCGGACACTTCCTTCTTCGACTTCGCCCTGGTAACGCTGACCCTGGCGCTGACCATGAACCGGGCCGATTTCACGGAGCCGGAACTCTATGCGCTGATGAAAGAATTTGAACTGAAGATCAACACGAAGGAGTGAAGCACATGAGCGAGACATTGACCATGCCCACCCTGACGATTGCGTTCCAGCAGCGGGCCCGGAGCACCGTTGCCCGGAGCCAGAAAGGGACGGTGGCGCTTCTGCTGCGGGACGCCGGTACGGCGGGCCAGAACTGGGCCCTGGCCTCCCCCGGCCAGATTCCCGAGACGCTGGGCGTGGAGAACCAGAACGCCGTCCGGCGGGTATTCAAGGGCGGGAAGAACCCCCCGAAGAAGGTCCTGATCTATTGCCTGGGCGCGGAGGACACGCTGGAGGCGGAACCGGCGGCCCAGGCGGAAGGCGGCGAGGCTCCCCCCGCCCCAGTCCAGCCCGGCAGCGGCGCCGCCGCCCTCAAGTGGCTGGCTACGCAGAAATTTGACTATCTGGCGGGCCCGGCGGACCTGAGCGAAGCGGAGGCCGCCGCCCTCAAGGAGTGGGTCATCCGCCAGCGCCAGGACAACCGCGCCATCTACAAGGCCGTCCTGCCCGGCTGCGCCGCGGATAACGAGGGCGTGGTGAACTTTACCACCTCTGGCATCCAGGTGGCGGGAGACGTCTTTGACGCCGCCGCTTACTGCGGCCGCATCGCCGGCCTGATCGCCGGCACGCCCATGACCCAGTCCGTCACCTATTCCGTTCTGGCGGAGGTGGAGGACGTCGACCGGCTGGGCGCCGCCGGAGAGGACGCCGCCGTGGGCCGGGGTGAGTTGATTCTGACCCATGACGGGGAGAAGGTGAAGCTGGGCCGGGGCGTCAACTCCCTGACCTCCCTGGGCGAACGGCCCGGCGTCTGGCAGAAAATCAAGATCGTGGAAGTGCTGGACATGATCCAGCAGGACCTCCGGCTGGCCATCCAGGACAACTACATGGGCAAGTTCCAGAACAGCTACGACAATAAGCTGCTTCTGATCACCGCCGTCAAACTCTACCTGCAGGCGCTGGTGAAGGACCAGCTTATTGAGCAGGCTTTCATCTGCGACATCGACCTGGATGAACAGGACCGCTGGCTCCAGAGCCAAGGCGTGGCCACGGCGGACATGACGGAGCGGCAGATCCGGGAGGCCAATACCGGCACCCACGTGTTCCTGGACCTGGACCTCACGCCCATCGACGCCATCGAGGACGTGCATGTAAAAATCTATCTGTAAGGAGGGATTCCCATGGCATTTGATGATGGCTCCAAGGTAATGAGCGGGACCTGGGGGACCGTGTGGGCCGAAGGCAGGGAGATTGCCGAAATCAGCGGTTTCCAGTGTAAGGTCGTAAAGAACTGGGACCCCATCAACATCTGCGGCCAGATGGCGGAGGACCGGAAGCTGGTCAGCATCAAGATCACCGGCTCCATGAACCTGCACAAGGTCTACAGCCGGGGCGCGGAGGACGTGAACGCCGCCGCCAGGGGGCATGATGTCCGCTCCACGCTGGTGGCCAAGCTGGATGACCCGGACGCCTACGGCGCCGAGCGGATCGCCGTCTACGGCATGAACTACGACGAACAGACCCTTATGGACTTCGCCGCCGGCAAGGCGGGAAGTGTTACGGTCCCCTTCCAGGCCACCAGATATGAGTACCTGGACCAGATCGAGCCGCCCCAGTGAGGGCATAAAAAAGCCGGGGGGCCTCCCCCGGCAATTTTGAAGGGAGTTTCACAGCGATGGAAAACGTGAAGAACGCGAGCGTGCTGGACCTGCTGCTCCGGGCGGACCTGCCGGACGTGCGTAAGGCGCTGCCGGAGAAGCGGATGGAGGTGAAGCGGCTGTCGGAGCTGGCCGGGGAGCCGGTGGTCTTTACCCTGCGGGCCCTCTCTTACAAGGAGATTCGGGACATCCAGGACAAGCGCCGGGAGGACCAGGCCGTGTCCGCCGTCCTCTACGCCTGCAAGGACCCGGACTGGCGCGATCAGCGCCTCCTGAGCGCCGTCAGCGGCGCCGTGACGCCTTTGGACGTCATCCAGGCCCGCCTCAGCCCCGGAGAGATCGACGAACTGTACGTCGAGATTCAGAAGCTCTCCGGCTACATCAATCGGACCCTGCGTGAGGTAAAAAACGCCTGACGGCGGCGAGCGACCCGGAAATATCCCTGCTCTACCGCCTGTTTTGCCTCCATCATTGGACTCTGGCGGACCTGAAGGCCCTTTATGAGGGCCGGGACGGGTGGCAGGTGCTGATCCGGGCGTTCGCCGCCCACGAGGCGGAACGCCGGGCCGCCGGCTTCCGGTTTTGAAAAGAAAGCCGCCCTCCCGGTAAGGGAGGGCGGGGATTCAACGCCGCCAGTATGGGACCTCGTATGCGGCCCAGACGGAGTGCGCTTTGATTGCGAAAAAGAAGAAAACAACGGCCAGGAGAATCGAACAAACAAACCCGATCCTCCCCCATCCCTGGAAAAAGGAATCCCTTTGGCATCGCGACCTTAGAGACCGGGGGTTGGGAGACTTTGAAAACAGGAGGAACCCCGTCAACCCGGCGTTGGCCATCATGACGGCCAGGACAAACAGCCACGCATAAAATTCATTGGCAAGCTGGGCTTTCATCAGTCCCTCCCCCCTTTCATCTTGGTTTTAATATAGCAGGCTCTATGAAAATTGTCAACAGGAGGTGAAGCCCGTGGCGGATAACAATGTCTCCATCGTCATGACGATGAAAACGGACATCGACGCCAAGCTGCGGACGATTGCCAGCACGTCCCAGGGCTGCTCGAAGGCTTTTGAGGAGTTCCAGCGCCGGGCCGCAGAGCTGGGCGGCAAGTTCGCCGCCCTGAACACGCGCTACGATGACTTCAGCAAGAAATCGGCCACAGCCAAGGCGGAGGCCGAAAAGCTGAAGCTGGAGATGACCGCCATGACCAAGGCGGCCAAGGCCAGCGGCCAGGAGCTGGATACCGTTAAATTTGAAAGCCTCCAGGAGGAGTACAACAAACTCACCGACTCCGCCAAGGGCTATACCGACGCGGCGAAAGCCACCCTCAAGGAAATGCGGCTCATTGAGCAGGAAGCCAGGACCATGGAGTTTTCCGAGCCCGGAGCCGCCGAGGCCGTCGGGTCTGGCGGGTCTGGCGGTTCCGGCGGCTTCCTGTCCAAGCTCTTTGGCAAGGACATCGGCGGAAAGCTGGCGGGATCGGGTATCCTGCAAATGGCGGGAGACTCCGTATCCAACGCCATTGGGGCCTTTACGGAAAGCGCCTTCGGCCAGCCTTTGGCGTCAGCCATGAGCGAAACCCTTTCGGGTACCATCTCCGGCGCTGCGGCGGGCGCTATCGCCGGCCTGCCAGGCATGATCGCCGGCGGTATTGTCGGGACGCTCTCTGGCGCTCTGAACGCCGGTACGAAGATCAAGACGGAGCAGGACGAATCCTTCAAGGACTACTACCGGGGGCTTTATGAGGACGCCAACGCCGCCACGGCGGAACGGGTCTCCTCCGGTTCTTCCCTGGCGGCGGGCCGGGAGACCACGAAACTCTCCTTCAACACCCTACTCGGGGACGAACAGAAGGCTGCGGCCTTCATGGAGCAGGTCAAGGATACCGCCAACACCACACCCTTCCTCTACGATGACCTTGTGGGCATCTCCAAGACCATGCTCAGCTTCGGCACGGCGATGGAGGACATCATCCCGACGCTTACCAAGGTGGGGGACGCGGGGGCGGCCCTGGGCCTCTCCACCGGGGATATCGGCACCGTGGCCACCTACCTTGGCCGGATGCAGTCCAGCGACAAGGCGTCCCTGGAGTACTTGAACCCCCTGAACGAGCGGGGCCTTTCCGTGTTCCAATGGCTGGCGGACGATTTGGGCGTAAGCATCGCGGAGGTCTATGAGAAAATCTCCAAGAGCGAGCTGTCCGGAAACTATGTCAGCGACGTCATCCTGAGCCAGTTTGAAAAGCTGTACTCCGGGATGATGGAGGTCCAGTCCAAGTCCACCGAGGGCCTGGACAGCACGCTCCAGGGGCTGAAGGAGAACGTGGACGCCGCCGGAGGCGACGCCTACAACGAGGCGCGGAAGGACTCCAAGGAAGCGGACATCGCCGCCTACAGCGGAGCCCTGGGTGACAAGCTGGCGGAACTTTCCGCCGTCACGGGCCAGGTCCAGGCTTATGGCGAGAACCTGAAGGAGCAGTTCCAGCGGGAGGCCCTGGAGGCGGTGCTGACGGGGACGCTGGACAAGCAGAACACCGTCTTTTCCGAGGAGGACGCGGCAAAGCTGGAGGCACTCTCCCAGGAGTTTTCCGAGGCGGAGCAAGCCTACAAGGACGGCAGCCTGGAAGCCGGGAAAAAAATGACGGATCTCCGGGAGGAGGCGGAAGCCCTGGCGACCGCGGCCTACGAGTCCAGCGAATGGGCCCAGGCCATGCACGACGCGGAGCTGGACCAGATCAACGCCACCCGGGAACTGACCACCGCCATGGAGGCCGCCACCAACGCCTGGCGGGAGAACAACGCCTTTTCCAAGGGCGGCGCGGACGGCAACGCTCTGCTGAAGTTTTTCGGCATCGGCAGGACCCAGGAGGAGCAGCAGGCCCGGACCGCCGGCATGGAGGCTCAGGGGGACGCCATGCTGGTGGATATCGGCGGCGCCAGTGGTCTCGCCAGCGGCAGAAGGACCAAGGCCAAGGGCTACGCCGTGGGCCTGGGCTATGTGCCCTACGATGAATTTCCCGCCCTGCTCCACCAGGGCGAGCGGGTCAAAACGGCGGCGGAGGCCCGGATGGAGGATCGGAGCGGCGGCGCCGTCAGCGTCACCATCACCGGGAACGAGTTCAACGTCCGGCAGGATTCCGACGTGGACGATATTGCCGAGAAGATCGCCAGAAAGCTCCAGGACGCCCTTTTGAGAGGGGGTTAATATGCAGATCATTTTCCGCAACGTAAAAACCAACCAGGAACTTATCATGCCCGTCACGCCCTCCGACTTCTACGTGGAGGATGGGCGGCAGGTGGAGAGCCTGGACATGACCGACACCGGCCAGGTGAATCTGCCCGGACTCAAAAGCCTTTTCAATGAGCAGAAGGAGTTCCTCCTCCCCTCCTCCGACCGGAACTACACCTCCAGCGGCTGGACCGGGGAGCCCTATGCCGTGGTGGATCAGCTGGTGGAGTGGTCCAACAACGGCGATGTGCTGCGCCTGATCGTCACGGATACCCCGGTCAATTTCCCGGTGCTGCTGGGCCCCGTCCGCCACGGCCAGAAGGACGGCACCGGAGACGTCTATGTGACGCTGGAACTCCGGCGCTACCGGGAGCTGCAGGAGGAGGCCACGGAGACCAATCAGAATACCGGCAACAAGACCCGGGCCGAGCCCCAGGGGAAGAAGGAGGAGACCTCCTACACCGTCGTTAAGGGAGACACCCTTTGGGGCATCGCCCGGCGGACCTACGGGGACCCGAACCTGGCGTGGAAGCTGGCGGAGTTCAACGGCGTCAAGAACGCCAACCTGATCTACCCCGGCCAGGTGGTGAAGCTGCCAGACAAGGGAAGCCTGTAGGGCGGATGTGTCCAACTTGGACACAGGAGGTACATCATGGCATACGACGATTTGCTTAAAATCCGCACCTGGTCCCTGGACGGCTCGAAAACGGAGCATGTCACCTCCAGAGTCCGGTCCAAGACCTGGAGCGGAAGCTATAAGGACTGCGCCCGGCAGCTCACCTTCTCCGTCCTCCCGGACGCCCTGGCGGAGACGGGCGGCATGGCGCGGCTGTACAAGGACGCGAATATCCTCTTCTCCGGGCATATCGTCTCCCGGGGCCGGGACAGCCTGAGCCACGAAATTGACTGCACCGCCCTGGACAACGGCCTCTATCTCAAGCGCAACAGCACCTTCATCGCCGTGCGGAAGCAGACCCCCGAGGCCATCGCCGCCCAGCTTTGTGGGGAGTTCGGCATCCCCTGCGAGGACCTTGCCGCCACCGGCGTGCCCTTGAGCCGGAACTTCCTGGGCGTCAGCCTCTATCAGATCATCCAGACCATGTACACCCTGGCGGCGGAGCAGACGGGGAAGCAGTATCAGATCCGTTTCCGCTCCAATCACCTGCAGGTGGTGGAGAAGGCCATCGGGCCGGAGAGCATCCGCTTGGTCCCGGGGAGCAATCTTCTCTGGTGCCGCTCCACGGAGAGCATTGAGAAGATGGTGAACCGGGTAACGGTCTACGATGACGAATGCCGCAAGGTGGCCTCCTACGACAGCCCGGAAAATTACATCGACCTTTACGGCCTCATGCAGCAGGCCATCCGGGCCAGCGA
>CAMXKT010000071.1 GCA_947244595.1 uncultured Oscillibacter sp.
CGCAGCTGCGCCAAGGCCGGCGTCCTGGCCGAGGTCCGCAAGCGGGAGCACTACGAGAGCCCCAGCGTGAAGCGGCGCAAGAAATCTGAGGCCGCTCGCAAGAACAAGAAGCGCTACTATTGATTCTCAGCGCAACATACCCACAACCGCACCCTTAGAAACCGCACGATCAAGATCGTGCGGTTTTTTTATTGCGGACGAAGCCCTCCCCTCCGGGAGGATTCCCCTCCGCGGCCTGATAGAAAACCGATCGCAGGCGCGTTCCCCTCTCCTTCCGCCCGCATGGCCGGTCCTTCTGAAAATGCTCTTCCCATATATCGAAAAGGCCGGAATGTCTCTCCATTCCGGCCTTTCCATTTCAGCAGCGCATCACTTTAAAACCGCGTCCAGGTTCCGGGTGGCGGTTCCGTCCTCCAGGACGAAACAGGGAATTCCAATTCCGCCGTTCTCCCGGATATCGGCATAGGCGGGGCTATCCTGCCGCAGGGCCAGATAGGCTTTCAGGTCCGGCAGGCTGGCGGAAAGGTTCTTGAAGTCGATCTCCGCCTTCGCCTCGCTGAGGCGGTTCAGGGCGTACAGGGTATCCGGGCACAGGTGGCTCCCAATTACAGTGACTTTCATGACAATATCTCCTTTTCAAATTTGATGGATCGGTTTTTATTTCAGCGCGCCGGAGGCGGCTTTCTTCTCCAGCCAGTCCTTGCCCTCCACCAGCCGGGTGACGATCATAGAGGCGATGGTATCCCCCGCGGCGTTGAGGCAGGTGGCGGCGGGGTCAAACAGGAAGCCCAAGGTGGCGATGAGGGGGAAGGCCTCGGCGGGGAAACCGAACATACTGACGATGAGCATCTCCCCCACCAGGCCGCCGCCGGGGGCGCCGGAGAGGACGAAGGCGCTGAGGATGGCCACGGCGATGGCCATGGCGTAGGTGCCCGCGCCGGTGAAGGGCATGTCGAAGATGCCGAACAGGAAAGCGATCTTCACGATGGAGCTGAGGACGGAACCGTCCATGTGCATGGTGCAGCCCATGGGCAGCACCAGGTCGCTGACGTCCTTGGGCACGCCGATGGCGTCGCAGGCCTCCTTGTTAACCGGCAGGGTGGCGGCGGAGCTCTGGGTGGCGAAGGCGGTGACGGCGGGGGTAAAGATGTACTTCAGCATCCGGCTGAGGCCCAGCTTCCCTCCGGCGAAGAGGGCATACAGGGGGAAGAAGATCACCACATACAGCAGGCACAGGGGATAGTAGACCACCATGGAGCGGCCGTAGTCGCTGAGGAGCTGGGGGCCGAACTCACCCACCAGGTTGGCGAAGTACGCGCCCAGGCCCAGGGGGGCGATGGTCATGATGACCCCCACGAATTTCATGATGATGTCGTTGAGGTTGGCCAGGAGCTTGCCCACGGGGCTGTTCTCCCCGCCGCAGGAGGCCACGCAGAAGCCCGTGATGATGGCGAAGATGATGAGGGGCAGCATGTGGGACTTGCTCCACAGCTCCGGGAAATCGCCGACCGTCAGGGAGCCCACGATCATTTGGGCGGCGGTCTGGGCCTCCCCCACCTCGGCGGAGGCCAGCTGGATGCTGGTCCCGGCGGAGGGGCTGAAAATGTTGACCCAGATCAGGACGCAGGCGGCGGCGAAAGCTCCCGTACCCAGGAAGGTGGCCACGGTACCGCCCAAAATCTTCCCCAGGCGGTTCATGTTGGCCATGCTGCCCACGGCGCAGGTGATGGACACGAAGACCAGGGGCACCACGATGGTGAAGAGCAGATTCAGGAAAATATCGCCCACGGGTTTCAGGGTCTGGCCCAGGGAGGGGGAGATCACGCCGATCAGGGAGCCGACGGCGATGCCGCCAAGAAGGAGGATGGGGGTCTTATACTGCTGCCAAAGAGTCTGCTTTCCAGTTTGAGTAGCCATGATAACATCTCCATTTCTCGTTTCTTTTGTGTGTCGGGGGGCAGGTCTTACGGGCCGTTGACGGCGTCCTCCAGCTGGCGGAGGGCCCGCTCCAGCACGCTCCGGGGACAGGCGGCGTTCAAACGCATATAGCCGTTTAGGCTCCGCCCGAAGGCGCACCCGTCGTTCAGGCCCAGCCGGGCCTTTTGGATCATGAAGTCGTGAAGCTCCTGATTGCTCAGGCCCAGTTCCCGGCAGTCCAGCCACATGAGATAAGTGGCGTCGGGGGCGTAGGTCCGGATCTGCGGAATGTGCCGCTCACAGTAGTCCACTACAAAATCGAAGTTGTCCGAAATGTAGGGCAGCAGCTGATCCAGCCACTCTTCCCCCTCCCGGAAGGCCGTCTCCACGGCGACGACGGAGAAGGCGTTGTTTCGGTGGATGTCCATGTTGGTCCAGAAGCGGTCGAAGGTCTCCTTCTTGTGCCGGTCGGGGAAGACCACCGTGCTGGCCTGGAGCCCCGCCAGGTTGAAGGTCTTGGTGGCGGAAATGCCCGTGATCACGTTGGCGGCGATCTCCGGAGACAGGGACGCGGTGGGGATGTGCTTCTTCCCGTGGAAGATCAGGTCGGAGTGAATCTCGTCGCTGACCACTAAGACGTGGTGCTTTAGGCACAGCTCCATCATCCGGCGGAGCTCCTCCTCCGTCCAGACGATGCCGAGGGGATTGTGGGGACTGCACAGCAGAAACAGGTCCGCCTCCCGGAGCTTGGTCTCGAAGTCCCGCCAGTCCACGGTCCATCTGCCGTCCTTCTCCACCATCTGGTTCTCGATAACCCGCCGCCCGGCGAACTCCGCCATGTCGTAGAACTCGCCGTAGACCGGGGTCTGGATCAGGACATTGCCGCCCTGGGGAGTGTAGAGCTGCACGCAGGCGGAGAGGGTCTGAACCACGCCCAGGCAGAAGCTCATCAGGGACGTGTCCGGGGTCCAGCCGTTCCGGCGGCTCTGCCAGTCCCGGACGGCCTCGAAGTAGCTGTCCGGCCGGGCGGTGTAGCCCCAGATTCCCTCCTCCGCCCGGGCCTTCAAGGCGTCGATGACGGGCTGGGCGGTTTTGAAGTCCATGTCCGCGATCCACAGGGGGATCACATCCTCCCGGCCGAACTTCTTGACCCGCTCGTCATACTTGGCGGAGAGATTTCCGCTGCGGTCAATCACCTGGTCAAAATCGTATTGCATCGTCTCGCGTCCTTTCTGAAATGATGGTATGCTCGCGGCGTTTGGCGAATTATTAAAGCAAGAACCATGCCAAACCCTGAGAAAAAGTGAGGGCCTTTTTAAATTCGCCTCGAATTTGGAAAGGCCCACAAAAAGCCTGGGGTAGATTTTGGCGAAACGCCAATCTCTATCCCAGGGCTTTTCTATGTCGGAAGCACCGTGCTCCGTTTGAGCGCGTGTATTTTATTGGTCAAAATAATTTAATTGGTCAAACATCTATAAATTTTGACCACTTTCCCAGAGAGCCCTTCCCTTGGGCGTCAGGCGGCTCCCGCCCCGGCCCCGGCTGACCCGGACCAGGCCCTGGGCCGCCATGTCCGCCAGGGTATCCCGGACTTCCCGCTGGGAGAGGGGGACATGAGCCTCCCGGGCCTGCCGCAGCAGGGCTTCCCGGCCCATGGGGGTCCCGGTCTCGGAGGCCTCGTAGAGCCGGGAGAGGAGAAACCGGAACGCGCCGGAGGGCTCCGCCGGCGGCTGAGCCGGAGGCGCGCCGGGGTGAAGAGAGGAGCCGCCGGAGAGGAACAGCGTGGGCGGCAGATCCTCCAGGCCGATGTCCTGGTGGCCGGTGTAGATGAAGTACTCCACCGCGTTCCGCAGCTCCCGGATGTTTCCCGGCCAGGCGTGGCGGCGGAAGAAATCCCGCACCGGCTCCGTCAGGCGGAAGGACCCCCCCAGCTCCCGGCGGAAATGCTCCGTCAGCAGGAACATGTCGTCTCCCCGCTCCGTCAGGGGCGGGATCAGGGCCGGAAGCGTACTGAGGCGGTAGTAGAGGTCCCGGCGGAAGGAGCCCTCCCGGACCTTCTGTTCCAAGGCCTCGTTGGTGGCGGCGACGATGCGCACGTCCACATGGATGATCCGGTTTCCCCCCACCCGCATGACCTCCCGCTCCTGGAGAGCCCGGAGGAGCTTGATCTGCAGAGCGGGACTCATCCCCTCCACCTCATCTAAAAAGAGGGTGCCCCTGTGGGCCAGCTCGAAGAGGCCGGGCCGCCCGCCCTTCTTCGCTCCGGTGAAGGCCCCCTCCTCATAACCGAAGAGCTCGCTTTCCAAGAGGTTCTCCGGGAACGCGGCCACGTTGATGGCCACAAAGGGCCCCGACCCCCGGCGGCTGGCCTGATGGACGGCGTGGGCGAAGAGCTCCTTCCCCGTGCCGGTCTCGCCGATCAGCAGGACGGGACTCTCGCTGCGGGCCATGCAGGCCAGGGTCTCCTTGGTTTTGCGGATGGCCTCCGACTGGCCGACGACGTCGGCGAAGCTGTATTTGGCGTAGTGGCCCTTCTGATACAGCTGACTTCGCAGCTCGCTCTGCCGGGCCTCCACGTCGTTGAACCGCTGGAGCAGGGCAAAAGCCCCGATACAGGCGTTCTGCCGGATGACCGGGACCACCTCCACGCTGAGGTTCACCCCGTTGACCTTTATGACCTTGACGGGCAGGGTCCGGCGGCTTTGGAGACACTGGGCGAAGGGGATGTAGGGGAACACCTCCTCGCACCGCCGCCCCTGGACCAGGGACGCGCTGACGCAGGTCATCTCCTCCGCCCGGCGGCTGCAGGCGAATACCTCCCCCTTTTCATTGACGCCCACCACGCCGTCCTCCAGACTCTCCATTAGAATATGGAACTGGCTCTCCAGGCGGATGGACCGGGCAAACATCCGGTCAAAGCTGTAGTTGCTGGTGGCCACCTCCTGGGCGTACCGCTGAAAGGCGGGACCCTCCAGCAGGGATTCCAGGCCCAGCCGGAGGGCGATCTCGATCATCATGCCGGAGGTGCACACCCGCTGGCCCAGGTCGATGACGGTCTCCATCCCCGGCGGGACGTAGCGGTGTTCGTCCGGAGTCACGGCGATGCGGACATCCGGGACCTCCGGCGCGCCGGGGTAGAAGGGAATCCAGTGGATGTGGGTGATCCCGAACTGCTCCAGCTGGGCGATGGCCTCCCGGGCCATGGTCTGGGTCATGTTGACAAACAGCACCCGGCTGCCCGCCGGGAGCTCCTTGAGCTTCCGGAGCTCGCTCCAGCGGAAGGAGACCTCCACCGCCATGGTCTGGCTGTCGATGGGGATGTGGCGCATCAGCTCCTCCGGGGAGCCGTAGGCGTCGGTGGAGGCCACGAACAGATCCGCCCGGTCCAGCACCCCGGCGGCGCTGCCGTCCAGCACGGAAAAAGCGGAAACCTCCGCCTCCTCCGAAAACAGGCCCGCAATATCCCTCTTATAGGACTCCCCCGCCCTGGGGTCCAGGGCGATCACGGAGATCTTCTTTTTGCCCGGCATCATATCGCTCCTCTTTAACCAGTTTCTTTGACCAGTTAACCACAAATACCGTCGGATTGCAAGGAGCCTTCCGAAAAAATACCTGGCACGGAAGTTGCTTTAATATTTCGGCGACGAACATTCCAGCAAAATTTTTTATTGAGAGGAGCATCCCCCTATGATTACGAAAGAAGAGCTGCTGACCCTGCTGCGCCAGGAGGTGGTCCCCGCCCTGGGCTGCACCGAGCCCGTCTGCGTGGCCCTGGCCGCCGCGGACGCCTGCCGTGCCATTGGAGGCGAGATCGTCTCCGCGAAACTGGAGGTCAACCCCGGCATCTACAAAAACGGCATGAGCGTGGGAATTCCCGGCTTCCCCCGGGTGGGGCTGAAATACGCCGCCGCTCTGGGCGCCGTCCTGCGCAACCCGGAGAAGGGCCTCCAGCTGCTGGAGGACGTCAGCGAGGAGACCATCGCCCAGGCTGTCCGTCTGGTGGAGGACCGCCATGTGACGGTGTCCATCCAGCACGGCGAGGCCCGGCTTTACGCCCGGGCGGAGGTCATCACCACCGCCGGCGTGGGGCTCAGCATCATCCGGGGCACCCACTCCAACATCATCCTCACCAAACGAAATAACGAAGTGCTGCTGGAAAAGCCCTGGTCCGCGGAAGGCGCGGACGGCCTCCACAGCCGGCTGAAGCCTATGGCCGTGGCAGACATCCGCGCCCTGGTGGAGCAGTGTTCCGAAGAGGAGTTATCCTTCATGCTGGATGGAGTGGACATGAACGAGGGTCTGGCAGACTACGGCCTGGAGCATGATCCCGGCATCGGCATCGCCGGAGCCCTCAAGCGGCAGATGGTCTCCGGAGATATGGGAGACAATCTGTTCAGCCGGGTCATGGCCCGGGTAGCCGCCAGCGCCGAGGGCCGCATGAGCGGCTGCCCCTACGCGGTGATGAGCAGCGCGGGCAGCGGAAACCATGGGCTCACCGCCGTGATCCCCGTGACGGAGATGGCCCGACATCTGGGGGCCTCCAACGAACGGCTGGTGAAAGCCCTGGTCTTCTCCCACACCCTGAATATCTACATCAAGCTCTTCACCGGGAAGCTGTCCGCCACCTGCGGCTGCGGCGTCTCCGCCGCCACGGCGGCCTCCGCGGCCATGGTCTGGCTGATGGGCGGAACCGACTGGCAGATCGGCGGGGCCATCATCAACATGAGCGGAGACCTGACGGGCATGGTCTGCGACGGCGGGAAAATCGGCTGCGCCCTGAAACTGGCCACCGCCGCCAACGCCGCGCTGATGTGCGCCTATCTGGCCATGGACGGCGTGGTCCTCCCGGCCACAAACGGCATCTGCGGCGCGACGCCGGAGGAGGCCATCCGCAGCATGGGCCGGGTCAGCGCGCCGGGAATGGTGGGAACGGACCGGACCATCCTGGAGATCATGATGGAGAAGGAGGGCTGAGCGCTCCCGTCACACCACCCGCACCAGATTGGTGCAGCCGTTGAGGTACGCGTCCGCCTCCGCAGCCGCCGTGCGGCCCTCGGCGATGGCCCACACCACCAGGGACTGTCCCCGGCGCATGTCCCCCGCCGCGAAGACCTTCTCCACATTGGTGGCAAAGCTCCCCTCCGCCGTCAGCACCGTCTTGTCATAGGCCACGCCGAAGGCCTCGCACACGCCCCCTTCGCACCCGGCGAAGCCGGTGGCGGCGATCAGCAGCCCGCAGGGCAGCGTGTCCCCGTCCGTGGTGGTCACGGCGGTCAGGGCGCCGCCCTCCGCCGCCAACCCCTTCACCTGCACGCCGAAGCGCCGGGGGTCCGACCCGAACGCGGAAACGGCCTCCTGGTGGGCATAGTCCCGGGGGAGGACGCCGTTTTGCAGGTAGTCCTCCTCAGGGCGGCGCACCAGCTGGATCACAGACCGGCAGCCCTGCCGCAGGGCCGTGGCCACGCAGTCCGAGGCGGTGTCCCCGGTGCCCACAATCACCACGTCCCGGCCCTCCGCCGTGGGGACGGCGGGGGTCTTGCCGAACTGCCGGCGCTCCACGGCGGCCTTCAAAAATTCCGTGCCGTAGTAAACCCCGGAGGAAATGCCCTCCGTCTCCAGCGCCAGGGGCCGGGGCCGCTCCGCGCCGCAGCAGAGGATCACCGCATCATAGTCCCGGAGCAGCCGCCGGGCCACAGCCGGGTCCGACGCGTCTACGCCGGTGACGAAGCTGACACCCTCGTCCGTCATCAGGTCGATCCGCCGCTGGACGATCTCCTTGGGCAACTTCATGTTGGGGATGCCGTAGGTCAAAAGGCCGCCGCAGCGCTCCTCCCGCTCTACCACCGTGACGGAGTGTCCCCGGTGGTTCAGCTGGTCCGCCGCCGCCAGGCCCGCCGGGCCGGAGCCCACCACGCAGACCTGCTTCCCGGACCACTGGGGCGGGCGGCGGCGCTTCACCGCCTTGGCGGCGAAAGCGTCCTCGATGACGCTGAGCTCGTTGTCCCGGATGGTGACGGCGTCTCCGTACATCCCGCAGATGCACGCCTTCTCACAGGGCGCGGGGCAGACCCGGCCCGTGAACTCCGGAAAGTTGTTGGTCTTCAGCAGGCGGCTCAGGGCGTGGAAGGGATTCTCCGCCCAGATCATGTCGTTCCACTCGGGGATCAGGTTGTGGAGGGGACAGCCGAAGGTCCCCCCTTCCCACTCCATTCCCGCCTGGCAGTAAGGTACGCCGCAGTTCATGCACCGTCCCCCCTGCTCCCGCCGGACCGCGGGACGCAGGGGGATGTGGAAGGGCTCCCAATCCCGGACCCGCTCCTCCGGCGGACGGCTAGAGGTCTCCTGCCGGTTATACTCCAAAAATCCAGTTGTCTTTCCCATATCGGTGGACCTCCTTAGCCCCGTGTCACAGAATAGAACGCTTCGATCTCCGCCTGTTCCCGGTCCATACCCCGCTCCTCGCACTGGGCCATGGCCCGGAGCATCCGGTCATAGTCCCGGGGCATGACCTTCTTGAAGCAGGGGACGTAGGACTGGAACGCCGCCAGGATCTTCTTCCCCCGGGGGGACCCGGTGGCGGCCACGTGCTCCTCGATGAGGGCCCGGAGCTCCGCGATATCGTGGGCCTCCGTCAGCTCTCCGGCCTGGACCTGCTCCTTGTTGAGCCGGAGGTACAGGTCGTGCTTTTCATCCAGAACGTAGGCCACGCCTCCGCTCATACCCGCGGCGAAGTTCTTCCCCGTGGGTCCCAGGATAACCACCCGGCCGCCGGTCATGTACTCGCAGCCGTGGTCCCCCACGCCCTCCACGACGGCGGAGGCCCCGGAGTTCCGGACGCAGAAGCGCTCGCCCGCGCAGCCGTTGATGAACGCCTTGCCCCCGGTGGCCCCGTAGAGGGCCACGTTTCCGGCGATGATGTTCTCCCCGGGCTTGAAGGCGCTGCCCGCCGGCGGGTAGAGGATGAGCTTTCCTCCGGAGAGCCCCTTTCCGAAACCGTCGTTACTGTCGCCCTCCAGCTTCAGGGTCAGGCCGCCGGGGATGAACGCCCCGAAGGACTGTCCGCCGCCGCCGTGACAGGTGATCACATAGCTGTCCTCCGGCAGGCTGTTCCCCCAGGCCCGGGTGATCTCAGACCCGAACAGGGTGCCGAAGGCCCGGTCCGTAGAGGATACCCGCACGTCCAGCCGCCCGGTCTTTTGGGTCTTGAGGGTCTCCCCCAGCTTCTCCAGCAGGACGCTGACGTCCGCAGTCCGCTCCAGGTGGAAATCGTAGGCGGCGGCGGGGTCGAAGTGGGGCGCCCGGTCCCCGTAGGGATTTTGCAGCAGGCCGCCCAGGTCCAGGGTCTCCGCCCGGTGGGTCACCAGCTTTTCCCGGACCCGGAGGAGGTCGCAGCGGCCCACCAGCTCGTCCACGGTGCGGACGCCTAAGCGCGCCATGTACTCCCGCAGCTCCCGGGCCACGAAAATCATGAAGTTCACCACGTATTCCGGCTTGCCGGAGAAGCGCTTCCGGAGCTCCGGATCCTGAGTGGCGATGCCCGCCGGGCAGGTGTCCAGGTTGCAGGCCCGCATCATGCAGCAGCCCAGGGTCACCAGGGGCGCGGTGGCGAAGCCGAACTCCTCCGCCCCCAGCATGCAGGCGATGGCCACGTCCCGGCCCGTCATCAGCTTGCCGTCGGCCTCGATGGCCACCTGGGTCCGCAGGCCGTTTTGAATCAGGGTCTGGTGGGCCTCGGCCACGCCCAGTTCCCAGGGCAGGCCCGCCCCCTGGATGGAGCTCCGGGGGGCCGCGCCGGTGCCGCCGTCGTGGCCGGAGATGAGGACCACCTG
>CAMXKT010000072.1 GCA_947244595.1 uncultured Oscillibacter sp.
CAGTTGTAGTTGGCGATAACCACGGTCCCCAGGTCCGCCGCCGCCTCACAGGCCTCCTGCAAGGGCTCCCGGCCCAGGCCCAGGACGGCCATCATGGCACTGTCGTGGCCCTCGGCGGCCTCCTCCATGGCCTTCCCCCGGAAAGCCACCAGGCGGACCGCCGTCCGGGCATCAAACACCCCGGCGGCGTGAAGGGCGGAGTACTCCCCCAGGGAGAGGCCCGCCGCCGCGGAGGGGGCGATCCCTTTCTCCCGCAGCACCGCCGTCAGCCCGGCGGCGAAAGCCACCATACAGGGCTGGGTATAGCGGGTCTGGTTCAGCACCCCGTCGGGGTCCTGGAAGCAGGTCCGCTTCAAGTCAAAGTCCAAATCCGCCTGGGCGGCGTCGAAAACCTCCCGAAAGGCGGGGAACGCCTCGTACAGGTCCGCCCCCATGCCGGGGTGCTGGCTGCCCTGTCCGGCGTACAAAAAGCCGAGCTTCATGGCGCGGCCCCCCATTCCTGAGCGGTCTGCTCCAGGATGGCCCGGCCGCCGCTCATCAGCTCCTCAAAGATCTGCCGCAGGGGCTTGATCTCATGCACCATTCCGGCCACCTGACCCATCATGACGCTGCCGTGGTCCACGTCGCCCTCCAGCACCGCCCGGCGGAGGCCCCCCAGGGTGACGGTCTCCAACTCCTCCAGCGTGGCGCCCCGCTTCTCCAGGGCCAGATACTCCCGGGCCATCTTGTTTTTCAGCACCCGCACCGGCCCGCCGATGGAACGGCCCGTGACGGTGGTGTCGGAGTCCTTGGCCTTGAGGACCGCCTGCTTGTAGTTCTCATGAATGGGACACTCCCGGCTTGCAAGCAAACAGGTGCCTACCTGCACGCCGCCGGCCCCCAGGGCCAGGGCCGCCGCCATCTGCCGCCCGTCGGCGACGCCCCCGGCGGCGATAACGGGCACGTCCACCGCGTCGATGACCTGGGGCACCAGGGCCATGGTGGTCATCTCCCCCACGTGGCCCCCGGATTCCATGCCCTCGGCCACGAAGGCGTCCACGCCGTAGCGGCTGAGCCGCTTGGCCAGCACCGCCGCCGCGACGACGGGGATGACCTTGATGCCGGCGGCTTTCCAGGCGGGGACGTACTGCCCCGGGTTCCCCGCGCCGGTGGTCACCACCTGCACGCCCTCGTCCAGGATCACCTGGGCGATGTCGGCGGCGTAGGGGCTCATCAGCATCAGGTTCACGCCAAAGGGCTTGTCGGTCAGCTCCCGGGCCCGGCGGATCTCCTTGCGGAGCCTGTCCGCGTCCCAGCCGCCGGTGGCGATCATCCCTAAGGCTCCGGCGTTGGAGCAGGCGGCGGCAAACTCTCCGGTGGCGATGTTGGCCATGCCGCCCTGGATAATGGGGAACTCGGTCCCCAGGATTTCATTCAACTTTTTCACAGTCTTTTCTCCCCTCACGCAAACTCGATCAAACATCCGCCCCAGGTGAGGCCGCCGCCGAAGCCCACGGCCAGAACGCGGCTCCCGGGGCCGATCTTCCCCTGCTCCCTCAGCTCGCTCAGAACCAGAGGAATGCTGGCGGCAGAGGTATTGCCGTATTCAGCAATATTTTTATAGGTCTTCTCCGGCGGGATATGATACTTCCTCACCGCCAGGTCGATGATGCGGGCGTTGGCCTGGTGGAAGACGAAGAAGTCCACGTCCTCCACGGTCCGGCCCGTCTTTTTCAGCACCTGGTCCACGCACCAGGGCACCGCCTCCACGGCGAACTTAAAGACCCGAGTGCCCTCCATGGAAACATAGCTGGGCTCTCCGGCCTCCGGGCCGGGGAGGCGGAGCAGCTCGTCATTCCCGTGGCAGCCCAGCACGGCGGAGACGGAGGGCCAGCCCTCCCGGCACTCCACCACGGCGGCCCCGGCCCCGTCCCCGAAGAGGATGCAGGTGCCCCGGTCCGCCCAGTTGATGACGCGGCTCAAATTCTCCGCCCCTACCACCAGGCCGAATTTCCGGGGGGAGGCGTTGAGCAGGCACTCCATAGTGTGCAGGGCGAAGAGAAAGCCGGTGCAGGCGGCGTTCAGGTCGAAACAGGGGATGTCCCGGGGCAGGCCCAGAGCCCGCTGAATCGTACAGGCGGCGGAGGGGACCAGGGTCTCCGGCGTCACCGTGGCCACGATGCACGCGCCGATCTCCTCCGGCGAAACCCCCGCGTCCTCCAGGGCCCGGTGGGCCGCCTCGGCGGTGACGGCGGAAATGCGCTCCCCCTCCCCGCAGTGATGACGGGTCTGAATGCCCGTCCGGGCGGTGATCCACTCATCGCTGGTGTCCACCATCTTCTCCAGGTCCCGGTTGGTCACCAGCTTTTTGGGCACGTCCCGGCCGGTCCCCCGAATTTTAATTCCGTTCATGCTTCCTCCTTGGGGGCAGCGCCCATCTTTCTGAATTTCTGATAGCGCTTTCCCAGCAGACTTGGGCCGCTCTCCTTTAAAAGCGCCGCCAAATGGCGGCTCAAGGCGCGGTCCAGCTCCCGGAACACCGCCTCCGGGGCCAGATGGGCCCCGCCCTCCGGCTCCGGGACTACGTCGTCCACCATCCCCATGGCCAGCAGGTCCGGGGCCGTGAGCTTCATCAAGTCACAAGCCTCCTCGTGCCGGGAGGCGTCCCGCCAGAGGATGGAGGCAAACCCCTCCGGGGAGAGGATGGCGTAGACGGCGTTTTCCAGCATCAGCACCCGGTCGGCCACCGCCAGGGCCAGGGCCCCGCCGCTGTTCCCCTCTCCGGTGATGACGGCGATGACAGGCACCGTGAGGCGGCTCATCTCCATCAGGTTTCGGGCGATGGCCTCTCCCTGGCCCCGGGCCTCGGCCTCCAGGCCGGGGTAGGCCCCGGAGGTGTCGATCAGCGTAAACACCGGGCGGCGGAACTTCTCCGCCTGCTTCATCAATCGCAGGGCCTTCCGGTAGCCCTCGGGCCCCGGCATGCCGAAGTTACAGCGGATGCTCTCCTCCGCCGTCTTCCCCTTCCGGGTGCCGATAACGGTGACGGGCCGCCCGTGGTACAGGGCAATCCCCCCCAGAATGGCCGGGTCCTCCCGGCAGAGACGGTCCCCCTTCTGCTCGAAAAAGTCGGTGAAGAGGGCGCCGATGTAGTCGGTGATATTGGGCCGCTGGGGGTGCCGGGCCACGGCCACCCGCTCCGCGGCGGTGAGCTTGCTCATGAGCGGCCTCCTTTCTCGTGGAGCCGCAGCAGGCGGCTCAGGGTCTCCCGGAGCTCTCCCCGGGGGACCACCGCGTCCACGAAGCCGTGCTCCTCCTGGTACTCCGCCCGCTGGAAGCCCTCCGGCAGGGTCTCGCCGATGGTCTGCTGGATCACCCGGGGCCCAGCGAAACCGATCAGGGCCCCCGGCTCCGCCAGAACGGCGTCCCCCAGGGACGCGAAGCTGGCGGTGACGCCGCCGGTGGTGGGATCCGTCAGCACGGAGATATACAGCAGGCCCTTTTCCGAGAACCTAGCCAGGGCGGCGGAGGTCTTGGCCATCTGCATGAGGGACAGAATCCCCTCCTGCATCCGAGCCCCGCCGCTGGCGGAGAAGAGGATCAGCGGCAGCTTGTTTTTCGCCGCGTACTCAATGGCCAGGGTGATTTTCTCCCCCACGGCGGCGCTCATGCTGCCCATCAGATAACGGCTGTCCAGCACGCCCACCACGCACTTCCGCCCGCCGACGGTCCCTGTGGCGGTAACGGCGGCCTCCGTGAGGCCGGTCTTTCGCTGGGCCGCCCGCTGCTTCTCCCGGTAGCCGGGGAAGGACAGGGGATCGGCGGCGGGGTGCTTTTCGTTCAGCTCCCGGAAGCTGCCGGGGTCCAGAATGGTGCTGAGGCGGTAATAGGCCCCGATGGGGAAATGGTAGCCGCAGAGGGGACAGACGTACAGATTCCCCGCCACGTCCTTCCGCAGGCTCTCCCCGCCGCACTTGGGGCAGGCCTCCAGCTGATCCCCGGGAACATAGTTGTCCCGAATGGCCTTCATAGCCAGCAGCCGGGCCCGGCGCTTGGCAAAAATGTTGCTCATGTCTCACTTTCCTCCACTCGGCGGCTGAAATCCAGCAGCTCTTCCAGGTGCTCGTCCAGGAAACCCGTGGTGCACCGGCCCCGGACGAAGACGGGGTGGAACAAGATCTCGTAGGACAGCTCCGCGTTGGTGGGAAAGCCCTCCAGGGCGAATTCCTCCAGGCATCGCCGGAGCTTTCGAATCGCCTCCAGCCGGGTGGCTCCATGGGCCATCACCTTGGCGGCCAGAGAATCGTAATAGGGGGACATGGTGCAGCCGTTGTACAGGCAGGAGTCCACCCGGACTCCCGCGCCCCCGGGGAAGTGGAGGAACTCCACCTTGCCGGGGCAGGGGCGGAAATCCGCCTTGGGGTCCTCGGCGTTGACCCGGCACTCCATGGCGCAGCCCCGGACCCGCACGTCCTCCTGGCAAATATCCAGAGGCAGGCCGGAGGCAATCCGCAGCTGCTGGCGCACCAGGTCCACCCCGGTGACCAGCTCCGTCACCCCGTGTTCCACCTGGATGCGGGTGTTCATCTCCATAAAGTAGAAGTTCTCCCCGTCCACCAGGAATTCAACCGTCCCCACCCCCTCGTAGCCCACGGCCTCCGCCGCCCGGACGGCGGCCTCTCCCATGGCTTGCCGCTGCTCCGGGCTCAAGCCGGGAGCCGGGGCCTCCTCGATGAGCTTCTGGTTCCTCCGCTGGACGGAGCAGTCCCGGTCCCCCAGATGGATGGCGCGCCCCTGGCGGTCCGCCAGGATCTGGACCTCCACGTGACGGGGATTCAGCACCAGCTTTTCCAGATACATTTCGTCGTTCCCAAAGCAGGCGGCGGCCTCCGCCTTGGCCTCGGCGTAGGCGGCGGGCAAGGCCTCAGGGCCGTCACAGCGGCGGATGCCCCTTCCCCCGCCTCCAGCGGAGGCTTTTAAAAGCACGGGCCAGCCCACTTTCTCCGCCGCCGTCAGAGCCTCCTCCACAGAGGACACCGGCCCGTCGGAGCCGGGAGTCACCGGGACCCCCGCCGCCTTCATCAGATCCCGGGCGGCGGACTTGGACCCCGCCTTCCGGATGGCGTCCCCGGAGGGGCCGATAAAGGTCAGTCCGGCCCCGGCACAGGCGTCGGCGAAGTCCGCGTTCTCGGACAAAAAGCCGTAGCCGGGGTGCACGCCGTCGCAGCCGGTGGCCAGGGCCGCCGTCAGCAGGGCGTCCTGATTCAGGTAGCTGTCCGCCGCCTTGGCGGGGCCGATACAGACGGACTCCGTGGCCAGCTGGACGTGGAGGGCCTCCGCGTCCGCCTCGGAGTAGGCGGCCACGGTCTCGATCCCCAGCTCCCGGCAGGCCCGGAGAACCCGGAGGGCGATCTCCCCCCGGTTGGCGATGAGAACCCGCCTCAGCATGGCTTATAGCGCATCAGCGCCTCGCCGAAGGCCGCCAGCTCCCCGTTGGCCTTCAGCACCTCTTCGATGACGCAGTCGCAGGGGGCCGGGACCTCGATCATGGTCTTCATGGCCTCAATGAGGCAGACGGTCCGGCCCTTCTCCACCCGGTCTCCCGCCTGGACGAAGGGGGGCTGCTCCGGCGCGGGGGCGGCGTAGAAGGTGCCCACCAGCGGCGCGGAGATCACCGGGGCGGTCTCCTCCGCCCTGGGGGCCGCCGCCGGAGCGGCGGCGGGGACGGAAACGGCGGCGGACACGACGGGCGCCGCTTTCTCCAGCTCTATTTGAAAGTCCCCCTGTGACAGCCTCAGCTTGTGCAGGCCGCTGCCGTCAAAGCGGGCCATCAGATCATAAATCTCCTGGTTAGTCATAGTCGTTCCTTTCCAGGCGACCCGCCCCGCCGGAGAGCCCTCCGGCGGGGCGGCGCTTTTGGGTTGGTTTCATGTAGGCGGGAAGCCTTACTTGTGGGCCTCCAGGTATTTCACAATGTCGCCCACGGTTTTCAGGGTTTCCACGTCGGCGTCGTCGATGGTAATCCCGCTGGCCTCCTCCAGGGCCATGACCAGCTCCACCGCCGCCAGGGAATCCGCCCCCAGATCGTCGGCCAGGGAGGCCTCCATCGTCACCTGCTCCGCCTCACAGCCCAGGGTCTCCACGATAATATCGCGCACTTTCTCGAATTCCATTTGAGCTTCTCCTTGTTTGTCAAAATATCAATTATTTTAACTAAAAATATTTAATTAAAATAATTGAACTTATTTTACACAGGGAGTCCCCGCTTGTCAAGGAAAATTTTCACGGTTCAGCCCTTTCCTTTTTTGTGGAAATCTTATATAATCAGCTTATTATCCCGCGTATCCTCCGGGGCCCCGCCCCGGCCTGTCTTTTAGGAGGCGTACATGAAAATCATCATCGTGGGCGCGGGCAAGGTGGGCTCCGCCCTGACCCAGCAGCTCTCCGCCGACGGGCACAACGTCACCGTTGTGGACCAGGACCCCCGGCTGATCGACAGTATCATCAATATCTACGATGTCATGGGGGTCTGCGGAAACGGCGCGGTCTCCGGCGTGCAGAAAGAGGCCGAGGTGGAAAAGGCGGAGCTCCTTATCGCCACCACCTCCAGCGACGAGCTGAACATCCTCGCCTGTCTGGTGGCCAGGAAGCTGGGGGCCAAGCACACCATCGCCCGTATCCGCAACCCGGAGTATGAAAAGCAGCTCCGCTTCATGCGGGAGGAGCTGGGCCTCTCCATGGCCATCAATCCCGAGCGGGCCGCCGCCCGGGAGATCGCCCGGGTCCTCCGCTTCCCCGCCGCCATGAAGGTGGAGACCTTCTCCAAGGGGCGGCTGGAGCTGGTGGAGTACCGTCTTCCCGCCGACTCCGCCCTGGACGGTCTGGCCCTGGCGGACCTGTACCGGAACATCCGGGTCCGGGTGCTGATCTGCGCCGTCAGCCGGAAGGGGGAGACCATTATCCCGGCCGGCGACTTCGTTCTCCGGGCGGGGGACAAGATCTACCTCACCTCCTCCCCGGACCAGCTGGCCCAGTTCTTCCGGCACCTGGGGGTCTTTCGCTCCAAGGCGTCCACCGTCATGATCGTGGGGGCCAGCAAGATCTGTTACTACCTGACCAGCGAGCTTTTGAACATGGGCATGTCCGTGAAGATCATCGACCGGGACGAGCAGCGCTGCATCCAGATGGGCGAGCAGCTGCCCAAGGCCCTGGTCATCGTGGGGGACGGCACGGACACGGACCTCCTCCACGAGGAGGGCATCAGCCAGACGGACGCCTTTGTGGCCATCACAGGCATTGATGAGGCGAACATCCTGATGTCCATGAGCGCCTCCAAGGAATCCGGGAACAACTGCAAAGTGGTGGCGAAGATCAACCGGAAATCCCTGGTGGACCTGGTGAGCAACGAGAGCATGATTGACAGCGTCATCTCCGCCCGGTCCACCACCACAGAGCTCATCGTCCAGTACGTCCGGGCTATGGAGAGCGCCGAGGGCGCCAAGATCAAGACCCTCCACCGGCTGGTGGACGGGGCCGTGGAGGCCCTGGAATTCGGCGTGGGGCCGGACGTGCCCTTCATCGGCGTGCCCCTGAAAAACCTAAAGCTCCGAAACGGCCTGCTGCTGGCGGGCATCGTCCAGCGGAATGGGAAGATCGTCATCCCCTCCGGCAACGACTGCCTGAATCTGGGAGACGACGTGATCGTGGTCACCACGGACACCTCCCTCCAGGATATCCACGACATCTGCCGGGAGTAAGGAGGAAGCGTTTTTTGAATTATCAAATGATCGGCTTCGTCATCGGGCGGATCCTTTGGACGGAGGCGGCGCTGCTGCTTCTGCCCGCCCTGGTGGCGCTTCTCTACGGGGAGTCGGCCCTGCCCTTCCTGGGGCCCATCCTGCTGCTGGCCCTGGCGGGGATTCCCTTCCATAAAAAGCCCAAGCAGACCGCGCTCTACGCCCGGGACGGCTTCGCCGTGGTAGCCCTGGCCTGGGTGCTGATGAGCGCTTTCGGCGCTTTGCCCTTTATGATCTCCGGATACATTCCCAACTTTATCGACGCCTTTTTCGAGACCGTCTCCGGCTTCACCACCACCGGAGCCACCATCCTCACGGCGGTGGAGCCCCTGAGCCAGAGTATTTTGTTCTGGCGGAGCTTCACCCACTGGATCGGGGGCATGGGTGTGCTGGTCTTCGTCATGGCGGTGCTGCCCATGACCGACGGACACGGCATGCACCTCCTCCGGGCGGAGATGCCCGGGCCGTCCGTTGGGAAGCTGGTGAGCCGCATGAGCGACACGGCGAAGATTCTCTACGGCATCTACCTGGTCATGACCTTGATCGAAATCGTCCTGCTGGTCCTGGGGGGGATGCCCCTGTTCGACTCCTGTATCCACGCCTTCGGATCCGCGGGCACCGGCGGTTTCAGCAGCAAAAACCTCAGCGTGGGGGCCTATGACAACGCCTACTTCGACGTGGTCATCGGCATCTTCATGCTCCTCTTCGGCGTGAACTTCAACCTGTACTACTTCCTTCTCGTCCGCCGCTTCCGGGACGTGTTCCGGTCCGAGGAGCTGTGGGCCTACCTGGCCATTGTGGGGGCGGCGGTCGTCGCCATCGCCGTGGACGTTCTCCACATGTACGAGTCCTTCGCCCAGAGCCTGCGGTACTCCTTCTTCCAGGTGGCCTCCATCATCACCACCACCGGCTATGCCACCACGGACTTCAACCTCTGGCCCACCTTCTCCAAAGGCATCCTGGTGACGCTGATGTTCATCGGGGCCTGCGCCGGGTCCACCGGCGGCGGCATCAAAGTGGCCCGGATCGTCATCCTGACCAAGACCTCCTGGGGAGACATGCGGAAGATGCTCCACCCCAACGCCGTCACCACTACCCGGTTCGAGGGCAAGGCCCTGACGGACCGGCACATCCGCAGCGTCCACCTCTTCATTACCGTGTACCTGTTGGTCTTCACCGTCTCCTTCCTCCTGCTGAGCCTGAACGGCTTCGACATCGTGACCACCTTCACCGCCCTGACGGCCTGTATCAACAACATCGGCCCGGGCCTGGAGGTGGTGGGGCCCATGGGCAACTTCTCCGGCTTCGCCTGGTGGGCCAAGCTGCTGCTGTCCTTCGACATGCTGGTGGGCCGTCTGGAGATCTTCCCCATGCTGCTGCTGTTCGCCCCCTCCATCTGGAAGCGGCGGCGCATCATCCGGCATACGTTTTCCTGAATCCCGATCCGATTCCATGACTCCGGCAAACCACGACGGCTCCGCCGGGAACGCCTGCGTGTCGGAACGGAGCGCCGCAGCCACAAACTACCCCGCAAAAAAAGCGCCCGCTGTCTTACGACAGCGGGCGCTTCTCATACAGGGTAAACTCATGCGCCAGGGGAACCTGTTCGCGATCAGCCGGGCTTAGCCGATGCCGCCCAGCGCGGCGCCGGCCACCAGGGCCACGACGCACATGGCGATGAACAGATAGCCCAGGTACTCGAACCACTTGCCCACGGGCTTCTTGGCGCCGTGGTTGACTTCCTCCAGAGCCTCCTTGCGGGGCAGGACAAAGAAGAACATGAAGGCAGCGAGACCAGCGCCCAAGGGGCAGATGTAAATGGACACGATGTCCATCCACTGAGAGGTATAGGGCTGGATCAGCAGGGCGATTACCACGCCGATGACGCCGATGACGCCCACGGCGGGGAGCCGCTTCAGCTTGAACTGCTCCTGCATGGTGGCCACGGGGGCCTCATACAGGTTGA
>CAMXKT010000073.1 GCA_947244595.1 uncultured Oscillibacter sp.
TGTCCAAGTCCAAGGGCAACGTGGTGGACCCCTATATCCTGGCGGAGCAGTTCGGGGTGGACGCCCTGCGCTTCTTCCTCATGCGGACCTTCCCCTTTGGGTCCGACGGCAACTTCTCCAACGAGCTTTTGATCCAGACCATCAACACGGATCTTGCCAACGACCTGGGCAACCTGGTTTCCCGCACCACCGCCATGGTGGGCAAGTACTTCGGCGGGACCCTGCCCGCGCTCTGCGGGACCTGGGCGGAAGCGGTCTCCTTTGACACGGAGCTGAAGGACCTGGCCGGGGGCCTGCGGGAGCGCTACGCCGCCGAGATGGATCGCTTCGCCCCCCACAAGGCCCTGGAGGAAATCTTCAAGGTCATCCAGCGGGCAAACAAATATATTGACGAGAACACCCCCTGGACCCTGGCGAAGGACATGGAGGCCAACGGCCCCCGGCTGGCCCATGTGCTGTATAATCTGCTGGAGGCGGCCCGCATCTGCGGCATTTTGCTGACTCCCTTCATGCCGGAGAGCATGGACAGGCTCTTCGCCCAGATTGGCGCGGACGCTTCCGCCCGGACCTGGGACTCCGCCGCCAAATGGGGCGGATTGCCGGAGACCGCCGCGGTCTCCAAGGGGGAGAACCTCTTCCCCCGGGTGGACATGGACAAGGCGCTCCAGGAGCTGGAGGCCGCCGTGGAGGCGGCGAAACAGGCGGAGTCCGGCGTGGAACTGGAGCCCCAGCTTGCGGAGAAGGTGGACTTCGACACCTTCTGTAAGTCCGACTTCCGGGTGGTGAAGGTGAAGGCCTGCGAGGCGGTGAAGAAGAGCGAAAAGCTCTTAAAGTTCATCCTGGACGACGGCACCGGCACGGACCGGCAGATTCTCTCCGGCATCCACAAGTGGTACGAGCCGGAAGATCTGGTGGGCAAGACATTGGTTGCCATTGTGAACCTGCCCCCCCGGAAGATGATGGGCCAGGAGAGCAACGGGATGCTGATTTCCGCCGTCCACAAGGAGAAGGGGGAGGAGGTTCTGCACCTCCTGATGGTGGACGACGCGATTCCCGCCGGGGCGAAACTTTGTTAAGCGTATAATCCCCTAAATATGGGAAATACTGCCTCCATACTTCAAACGTAGGGAGGCAGTATTTTTATGTCCAAAAATTTAAAAGAGAGCGAAACCCTCAAAAACCTTATGAGAGCCTTCGCCGGAGAGAGCCAGGCCCGAAACCGCTACACCTTCGCCGCAAACCTCTGCAAGCAGCAGGAGCTCCACGTCCTGGAGGCCGTCTTCACCTTCACCGCCAATCAGGAGAAGGAGCACGCCGAGATCTTCTACAACCACATGAAGGAAGTGGCGGGAGAGACCGTCCACATCGACGGGGGCTACCCCGTGGACCTGACCAACGACGTAGCCCAGCTCCTGCGGATGGCCCAGCACAACGAGTTCGAGGAGTTCGATCCCGTCTATCCCAGCTTCGCCCAGACCGCCCGGCAGGAGGGCTTTCCCCAGGTGGCCTCCTCCTTCGAGCAGATTTCCAAAATCGAGAAGACCCACGGAAACCGCTTCGCCCACTTCGCCCAGCTCATGGAGTCCGGCAAGCTCTTCGTCTCCGACGTGAAGTGCGGCTGGCTGTGCCTCAACTGCGGCCACATCCAAGAGGGCCTCCAGGCCCCCAAGACCTGCCCCGTGTGCTCCCACGGCCAGGGCTTCTTCATCCGCCTGGAGATGGCCCCCTACGGCGGGGAAATTCTGAAGGGCTGAGCCCTTACCCGGGCGCCGCCCCCGCCCAAGTGTAATCGCAGGGGCCGAACACCGGCTGGTCTTCCCGGAGGCTGTTCACCGCCGCCGCCAGGGCGAGGGCGAAGGTCTCCTCCTCCTCCAGGGCCCCGTTTTTCGAGATGACGGCCATGACCCTCGTCCCCTCCTCGTCCTCGGAGATCAGGAGGAGCCGGGGCGGGTCCTCCAGGGCGGCGAAATCCCCCGCCGGGAGGAAGGCCACGTCCACGCCCCCCTCGCTCACCGCCTGGGCCATGGCCGCCGGGGAGGAGCCCGCGGAGACCGTCACCGTCTCCGCCTCCACCCCCTGGTCCGCCAGAGCGGCTTTCAGGGCCTCCGGCAGCTCCCGGACGGCCTGGGCCAGCTCCTCGGGGGACAGCGCCCCCCGGGGGATCTCCACGGACAGCGAGGCGAGCGCCAGAGGCTCCGTCTCCGGGGGCTCGGAGGGCGCGTCCCCCTCCGCCGGGGCGCAGGCGGTGAGAAGGACCAGGAGCAGGGCGCAGAGCAGCGGCAGATATGTTTTCATAGAAACTCCTTCTTGCGCGTCCATCGGAAACGACGCGCGAAGCTTCACGCGCGGGGCCTCCGCCCGTTTTCGCAATACGGCGGGGCGCGCGTGAAGTTTTTTGTGGACAATCCGTCCAACCTTTGGTATAGTAATAACAGCGGCACGGACGGCGGTCTCATTGTACCACGTCTCCGCCCACCGCGCAAGAGCGCGCCCCGCCGCTTCGTCACTACATTCAATAGGAGGATCACCCCATGGAAGAAGAAGGCATCGTCTCCATCTGGCTTGGCAACTTTGAGAGCAAGGAAGCCCTGACGTTCTACGCCGAGAACCGCTTCAAGCGAAACGAGAACGGCGAGAAGGTCCCGTCCTTCACCCAGGACTTTTTCAACGGCGACCTCTGGCCCTTCGAGCCGGAAGTATTCGATTACGAGTTCAACGCCGCCCCCTCCCAGGATCCGGCCGTAGTGGCGGAGCCCTTGGGCGAGGAGCTGTGCGCCGCCCTGACGGAGGTTTACTCCAAGGGCTTCGACCAGCCTTACAACGCAATCCTCGCCGTCTACGACTACCAGTTCGAGGGCAGCCGCCATGTCCCCGGCGCCCCGGCCCAGTTCGTGGGCTCCTTCTCCTACATAGAGCGTTAAGCCCTTTTCAAAGCCGCCCCGGTTTGCCGGGGCGGACTTTTTTATGAAAAAATTTCTCCCCCCTGAAAGTATCCGCCCCGCCCAATCGTATCCATACTGAGAGCGCTCCAAAGGAGTTGACGCCATGAACACGAACCAGCGGGCGGAGCGGTTGGTCAATGCCTACGCCGACGCCATCCTCCGCCTCAGCTACACCTATCTGAAAAACACCCAGGACGCCCAGGATATCTGCCAGACGGTCTTCGTCAAGCTGCTGGCGGAGCCCCGGGAGTTCGAGAGCGCCGAGCACGAGCGGGCCTACGTCCTCCGCATGGCGGCCAACGCCTGCAAGGACCTTCTGAAAAGCCCCTGGCGGAAGCGCACCTGCGGCCTGGAAACCGTCTTGGAGGTCCCCGCCCCGGAGGCGGGGGACGGCAGCGTCCTGGCGGCGGTGAACGAGCTGCCCGCCCACTACCGGGCGGTGATCTACCTCTTCTACTACGAGGGTTACCAGGCGGCGGAGATCGGGAAAATTCTCGGCGTGCCCACCGCCACGGTCCACACCCGCCTGGCAAGGGGCCGGGCGAGGCTCAAGGATATGTTAGGAGGCGCCGACAATGAGCGAACTGTTTGATTACAAGAAGGAGATGAGCCAATTGCGCTTTACGGAAACTCAGAAGAAAGCCCTGGCGGAGGCCGCCGCCTCCGCCGCCGGAAAGACGGCGAAGCGCCGCCGCCCGGTGTTCCGCGGGGTCCTGATCGCCGCCGCCATGGTCATGGCCTTGGCGGTGGGGGCCGGGGCGGCGGGGGTGCTGCCCAGCCCTGCGGAGATTTTCGCCCCCCTCTTCGGCGGGTCCGTCGCCCAGACGGAGGTCATTGACAAAATCGGCCGCCCCATCGGAGCCGGTGACTCCGACGGCGGCGTCACCGTTACTGCCGACGCCGTCATGGGCGACGCCTACAATGTGGCCGTGGTCTACACCTTCAGCCGGGACGACGGCCAGCCCTTCCTGCCGGAGGGGCTGGAGGCCAGGGCGCTGATGGTGGACTCCACCAGTGGCCTCCACCGGATGAACGGCGGGTCCCAAGGCATTGCCTACTTCTTCGACGCGGACCCGGAGGACAACGCGGTGCAGTATATCGAGTGCCTCAGCGCCGTGCTGCCTCTGGAGGGCGGGGACACGGAGCAGATCGCCCAGGGCAGCGCCTCTGCGGACTTCCGGAACGTGGAGTACTGGAACCAGGAGACGGAGCAGTATGAAACGCTGTATGGCGGACACTGGCGCTTCCGCTTTGAGGTGGGCTATGAGGATACCTCCGTCCAGCTGGCCCGGGAGGAAACCTTCTCCCAGGACGGCATTGACTTTACGCTCCACACCGTCTCTCTCTCTCCCCTTGGCCTTTTCGTGGGTTATACGGCGGACCGGGAGCCTGTCTGGTCCAATTCCGGCAGCGGGAGAATGGACCCCGCCGATGAGGAGGAGAGCGACCGGTTCATGGGCAATGTGAAGCTGCTGCTGACCAAAACCGACGGCACGGTGCTGGAGATCGAGGCCGGGGGCAGCATCATCCCGGAGAACGGCGTCTGCCAGTGCACCAAGAGCACGGTCTTTGACGAGATCATCCCCCTGGAGGACATGGCCAGCATTTCCGTGGGCGGCGTGGCCTATGAGATTCCCCACGATTGAGCCCATGAAACAAGGCCGGGACTTGCGTCCCGGCCTTCGCCTTACTCGATTTCAATATGTACCGACTCGTGGAACCGGGGCTCCACCAGTCCCGGGATATCCACCGCGTCGGTGAACCGCACGTCCTCCGTGTACTCCCGGAGCATGGAGACAACATACGGATGGGGCCGCTCGTCGGGCCGTCCCGCCGCGACGCACACCACGATGGTCTTCGGGGCCAGGCGGCTGACGCTCTTCCGGGTACTGGAGGTCAGGGATGCATGGTGGGGCAGCTTCAAAATGTCGCAGGGGGCCAGGGTGTCGTTGTCCCACACCGCTCCGTACATATCGCCCCCCAGGACGATTTCCTTGCCGTGGTAATAGAGCCGCTGGCGGAGGCTGGAGATGTTCATGGACTTGGTCCAGCGCATCAAATCGTGCCGGTTCCGCTCCCCCCGGAAGGCCGCGTCATAGACGGCCCTCTGCCGGGGGTACAGGGCGGGCTCCCCGGCGTAGACGTCCATGGTCAGCTCCTCCATCAGGCGGAGGGTTTCCACCTTGTCTCCGGGAAGCTCCACAAACTCCTTCACCCGGCCCGGGTGGGCCCGGAGGGCCCCGGCGTAGATGTCCAGGCAGCGGAGGAGGTTCCGCGCCGCGCCGGGGAGGCCGTTGTCCCCGTCGGGGTCCAGGGGGCCGTGGCCCTCCGGCGGGACGTAGGTGGAGACCAGTTTGTCCACCGCCGCCGCCTCCAGCACCCGGCCCAGGCCGCCGATGTGGTCCCGGTGGAAGTGGGTGGCCAGGAGGATGTCCAGCCGGTCGATCCCCTGCTTTTTCAGGAAGTCCCCGGCGTAGATTCTCTGGGACCGGGGGTCCAGGGGGGCGGGGTGGTCGTCCCGGATGAGATTGTCGTGGCCGCAGTCCACCAGCATGGCGAAGCGCCGCCGCTCTCCCGCAAACTCTTGGATCAGGATGGAATCCCCGTTGCCGACGTTGATAAAGTCCAGTACCAGCATCAATCGTTCCCCCTCACTTTTTTATTTAGGATAGGATACCATAGCCCCGGGGGCGGCGCAAGGGAAAGTCCCACGCCGGGGGCTCCAAAATTTCGCCCCGATTTTTGACATCTTGCCAGAAGGACAGCCTCCAGGGGGAGGTCTTCTTTTTCCCTTCATCTTCTGGACAGGCGGGGAATACAGTGTTATAATAAACTTGTTAGGGTATCGCTTAGAGGAAGGGACGTAATGTTTGATGGATAGTATTACCATGGGCCTGTGGACCACGCTGCTGGTCACCGCCGCCGCCGGCATCGGCGGCACCGGACTGGGAGGAGCTCTCGCCACCCTGTTCCGCCGGGACTCGGGCCGGGAGGCCAGTCTGCTTTTGAGCTTTGCCGCCGGGGTGATGGTCTCGGTGTCCTGCTTCGGCCTTTTGACGGAGGCCGCCGCGCCGGGAGCCATGGAGCTGGTGGCCCTGGGGGTATTCTTAGGCTGCGCCGTCACGGCGGGGCTGAACGCCCTGCTGGACCGGGGCCAGCCCTCCGGCGGCCTGGTGCTGGCGGGCCTGGTCATGGCCGCCGCCATCGCCCTGCACAACGTGCCCGAGGGCATGGTCATCGGCGCGTCCTTCATCGGGGGCACCGTGCGCCAGGGCTGGACCATGGCGGCGGTCATCGGCCTGCACAACATCCCGGAGGGCATGGCCATTTCCGCCCCCATGGTGGCGGGGGGCGAGCGCCGCTGGCGGGCGGCGGGCCTGGCGGCCCTCTCCGGGGCCCCTACGGTGCTGGGCGCGGCCCTGGGCTACTGCCTGGGCACCCTGGGCCCCACGGCCCTGACCCTCACGCTGAGCTTCGCCGCCGGGGCCATGCTCTACGTGGTCTTCGGCGAACTCCTGCCCGAGGCGGCCAGCCTCTGGAAGAGCAAACTCCCCGCTCTGGCGGCGGTGCTGGGCATCCTGGTAGGGATGCTCATCGACGGTTGATTCTGAAAATTCTTTTTCCTCCGGTTGTCCTCCCCCATGCAACACCGCCCCGGCGGGAGCCGTTGTTGACGGCGCTGTTCTTAACGGCGCGCGAATCGACAACGAGGAGGATCTTTCCATGAACGGAAAAGCACAAAGGAACCGGCCCCTGCGGAATCGGGACGTCCGGGCGGCCATTGAGGGGGCGGGTCTCCGCTATTGGTGGGTGGCCGAGGAGCTGGGCGTCGCCTGCGGCACTCTCTCCAACCGGCTGCGCCGGGAGCTTTCCCCGGAGGCAAAACAGGAGATCCTGACCGCCGTCCAGCGGCTGGCGGACCGGCTGGGGAACCCCGCCCCGGAAGCCCCCAATTCCGGCGTGACCCTGGAGGCCCGGGCCTCCTTCCCCGGCAGAGGCTGGTGACAAAGAGAAGACGGCGCGGCTATCAGCCGCGCCGTCTTTTTATGCGCCTCCGCAAAACGGAAGATAGTACGCCACCAGCAGGTCCACCACCATCCCGTAGGACTGGATGCCCCGCTCGTCGCCATAGCTTTTTAAGATGCCGTCGTAGACCTTATTGCTGGCCTTCTGGACCGGCGTATCCCGGAACTGGGCCCAGTAGGCGTTGTTGTAGGCCAAGTCCAATTGGGCCTCCTCCGGCAGGGTTTCCCGGATGGCCCAATAGCCCTCCGGGTCCTGGGAGTACAGGGCGTTGCCCAGATACACATACCCGATGAGCCAGCCGGAGTAGACATACGCCGGATCCGGGCAGGTGGTGGAGGCCAGCACCGCCAGAAAGTTGCACTCCTGTTCCGAGGCAAAGCCGCGCTGGTGGGCCAGCTCGTGGGCGATGGTGGACGGCAGCATACAGGCCGGGCTGTCCACGTTGACGTTGGACTCCCCGGTGAAGGAGCTGTAGAACCCCGTGAAGTCCAGGGCGCTCATGAGCCGGGAAAAGGCCATGGGCTTCACGCCGGGATCGTCAAAGGTCAGAAAGGGAAACGCCTCCGTCAGTCCGTCGTAGGCGTGGACGCTGTTCTCAAGAATCTCCTCCCGGGGCACGGCGAAGAGCCCGTGCTCCTCCCGTTCCACGTCCCCCGCCGTCTCGCTCACCCGGTCGGCGAAGTATTCCGTCACCGCCCGCAGGTCCTCTAGGGCCACGGGCTGGGCATAGATCCCGGACTTGTCCTGGAAACCGTCCGTCCAGTAGTTCACGCCCCAAAGGAGGCAGAAGCCCGCCCAGACGGCCAGCACGGCGCAGAGAGCCCCCAGGGTCAGGCCATAGGCCCGTTCCCGCTGCCCCTTGGCCCGGGCCACGGCGATGACGCCCCAGATCACATATCCCACGCCAATGAGCACCGCCAGGGCCTCCACGATCTCCATGACGGAGAAGGGAACCAGATAGCAGAGCTTCCCCAGCCCCCGCCGGAGGGGCCCGGTGAAGTAGTCCGCCACGGCGTTCATCAGCCACCGCTGTCCCCGGAGGGAGAAGAAGGCCAGCAGCGCCAAGAGGTCCGCCAGCAGCCAGATATGCAGTTTTCGGTACTTTTGAAAAAGCGCTTTCATCGTCACTCCGCGGCAGCCAGCAGCTGCTTGGTATAGTCTTCCTTGGGGTGGTCGAAAATCTCGTCCACGGTCCCCTGCTCCACAATGCGGCCGCCTTTCATCACCAGCACCCGGTCGCAGAGCTGGTAGACCACGTTCAAGTCGTGGGAGATGAACAGGTAGCTCAAATCCAGTTCCCGCCGGAGGGACCGGAGCAGGTCCAGAATCTGGGCCTGGATGGTCACGTCCAGGGCGGACACCGGCTCGTCGGCGATCAGAAACCTGGGCCGCCGGATCAGCGCCGCGGCGATGCTGACCCGCTGGCGCTGGCCCCCGGAGAGCTCCGAGGGCTTGGCCGTCAGGCACTCCGCCGGCAGCTCCACTCGCTCCAGCATCTCCCGGACCCGGCGCTTTCTCTCCGCCTTATCGTACTTCCCGTAGACCCGCAGGGGCTCCTCCAAGGTCCACTCCACGCTGTAGAAGGGGTTCAGGGAGCTGTAGGGGTCTTGGAAGATCATCTGGGGCCGCTTGGTGTAGTGGGTCACCGTGCCCCGGTCCGGCTTCACCATGCCCAGGATGGTCTTGGCCAGGGTGGACTTCCCCGTCCCCGACTCGCCCACCAGACCCAGAATCTCCCCATGGCGCACGTCAAAGGTCACGTCGTGAAGCACCTCCTGGCGCTGGCGCCTGCCGAAGGGGCCGTCGCTGTAGCCGCTGGTCACGTGGTCCAGGGACAACACCAGCTCGTTCACGCCTCTCCCTCCTTCCGTTTTCTGGTGGGGATGGCGGCGATGAGCCGCCGGGTGTAGGGGTGCTTGGGATGGTGGAAGACCTCCTGGGCCTCCCCCTCCTCCACCAGCAGCCCCCGCTGCATCACCGCCACCCGGCCGCAGAGCTTCCGCACCACGTTTAAATCGTGGGAGATGAAGAGCATGGAGACGCCGGACTCCCGGTTCAGCTTTTTTAAGAGCTCCAGGATCTGGGCCTGGATGGTCACGTCCAGGGCCGTGGTGGGTTCGTCCAGCAGCAGCAGCTTGGGTTTTGCGATGACCGCTGCCGCGATCATGGCCCGCTGGAGCATGCCCCCGGAGAGCTGGTGGGGGTACTTCTCGTACACCGTCTCCGCCTCCGGCAGCTCCACTGCCGCCATGGCCTCCAGAGCCAGACGGCGGCGCTCCTCCCGGCTTAAGCTCGTGTGAACCCGGAGAACCTCCTCCACCTGGGGGCCAATCCTCATCAAGGGGTCCAAGGCGCTCTGGGGCTCCTGGAACACCACGCCGATCTCCCGGCCCTGGATCTTCCGCAGCGTCCCCCGGTCCGCGTGGAGGAGCTCCGTCCCGTCCAAGAGGATCTTCCCGGCGTAATCACACTGCTTCCGGGGCAGGAGGCCCGCCACGCTCATGGCGGTGACGGTCTTCCCGGACCCGGACTCGCCCACCAGGC
>CAMXKT010000074.1 GCA_947244595.1 uncultured Oscillibacter sp.
CGAAAAGAGAGAATGCGCCGTGCACGGTGGAAGAGAGAAAACGGGGGCGCGGCTGTGGTGCTGACTGTTTGATACGCATGTCTCCAGCACGCGGCGTAGTTTGAGCGGGGGTTTTGGTGGTTGATGTAAGGCCCGCTCTCCCGTCCTCGCTGCCGCTAACCTGGCGCTAATGGGCGGGCCATTCCTCCGGCGTTATTGAAGCTCCTGCTCCAATTGCCGGAATTCCGGGGCGGAGAAAAATTCCTCCAGGGAAATGCCCAGACCGTCGCAGAGCATTTTTATGGTCACAACACCTGGGTTTTGGCTCCTGCCGTATAAGATGCTTTTAACGGTGGAAGGAGATACGCCGGATTCCGTGGCCAGTTTATGGATGGTCCAGCCCCGTTGGCCGCAGAGCACCGTGATTCGGTTGGCAACGGCTGACCGGGTGTCCATTTGACCGCTCCTCTCAGACAATTCTAAGAATACTGTACTGAAAAGGCTTGTCAAAGGCGGGCGATATATGATACTATAAAGGCGATATATAAACTAAGGAGGGCGGCTATGCAGAGTGAGCAGGAAGTAGTCGGGCGCCTGGCAAATGACGCCGGTGTGCGGACGCTGTTAAAAATCAGGGATATTTTGGCAGACGAAAATCTTTCGGATAAAGAGTGCTTTTATAAAATTGAGGCCATCGTTTCGCTTTTTGAAACCCTGGGCATCACCTGCGGGGAGAGACACGATTTTTAACAGGATGAAAAAGAAGGAGGGCTTAGCCCTCCTTCTTTTATCCAAGCTTATTTGTCTAAAAGGGGACGGTCACTCATACATCCCCGAGATAGCCCGCCCACCACCGCCAAGTTAGCGGCAGCGGAAAGAGAAGGAAGTCCATTCGACAACCACCAAAGCCCCCGCTTGCACCACGCCGCGGGTAGGGACATGCGTGTCAAACAGTCAGCAACTCTTGCGCGCCCCTGTTTTCTCTCTTCCACCATGCACGGCGCATTCTCTCTTTTCGCAAAAGAGAGAATGGGGGGTGCATTGGAGCAGCCATCGCTGGTCACCAATCCTCCCCGCCCGAAGGGCGCGTACAAACCTTCCCCCTTTTGGGAACCAAAAACACCATTGGTGGAACCAGCAGCGGCAGGCATCCGTAGATGCCAGGGATGCCCCAGCATCTCACACACCACCACCCCCAGGCTGCCCCCAGGTGGAAACACAGCAAAGTCCCGCCGTAAAAGCGGAACTTCCGCAGCTGCTCCGGGTCCCGGCCGCAGAGGTACTCCGTAACCCCCTCGGTGAATTGGCGGAGGTTGTTGGTGGAGAAGATGGTGGCGCAGTTGTACCCCGCCGCCTGGGAGTAGGCTACCCACTGGACCGCCGTGGCGAAGAACATGGGGTACAGGGCCAGGATGGGGTCCGTCTCCGCCGGAATCCGGGCCAGCGCCAGGCAGGCCGCCAGGTCGATGCCGATGGCTCCCCAGCGGAGGCGGCCCAGCTTCCCCGCCCGCCGGAGCAGTACGGCGAAAACGATCCCGGCGATGTAGCACGCCGTGCCCCCCAGCCGGACCAGGGCGGGACCCCAGGTCCCGTCCAGGCCGGATACCACTAAATAAATGAGGTTGGAGGTCTCGGAGGAGCCGAAGGTCCCGCCCCGGATCAGCAGGGCGTAGACGCCGAAGAAGCCGCCCACGGCCGCTATGGCGTGGTGGGCCCGGGTCTCCTGACGGGGGTCCATGTTACTCCTCCGGCTTCACCAGGGCGATGTGCAGCTCGTCCAGCTGCTTCTGGGTCACCTCGCTGGGGGCGCTCATCATCACATCCATGGCGTTCTTGTTCATGGGGAAGGGAATGATCTCCCGGATGGAGTCCTCCCCCGCCAGCAGCATGACCATCCGGTCGATGCCCGGGGCGATGCCCGCGTGGGGCGGCGCGCCGTAGGTGAAGGCGTTGTACATGGCGGGGAACTTGGCCTTGACGTCCTCCTCCCCCAGGCGGACCATCTCGAAGGCCTTGACCATGATCTCCGGGTCGTGGTTCCGCACCGCGCCGGAGCTCAGTTCCACGCCGTTGCAGACCAGGTCGTACTGGTCGGCGGTGATGCTCAGGGGGTCGATCTCGCCCCGCTCGGCCTTCAGCAGCACGTCCAGCCCGCCGGAGGGCATGGAGAAGGGGTTGTGGCAGAACTCCAGCTCGCCGGACTCCTCGCCGATCTCGTACATGGGGAAGTCCACGATCCAGCAGAAGGCGTACTGCTCTTTATCCATATGGCCGGGGACGGCGGCGCCCAGGGTTTTGACCAGCACCCCGGCGGTCTTCTGGGCCGCGCCCAGCTTCCCGGCGGAGAGGGCCACGAAGTCGTTGGGCTTCAGCTCCAGGGCGGAAACCACCTGCTCCTTGATAGGCTGGACGAACTTGGCGATACCGCCCACGATCTCCCCCTTCTCGTCCAGGCGGAACCAGTAGGGCTTCCCGCCGGAGACCACTTCCACGTCCGCCAGGGTCTTGTCGATGAACTTCCGGGTCTCGTGGAAGCCGGAGACGACGACGGCCTTGACCACGTTCCCCTCGAAGGGGCCGAAGCCGCAGCCTGCCAGAACGTCCGTCACGTCCTTCACCGTCAGGTCGATGCGCAGGTCCGGCTTGTCGGTGCCGTAGGTTTCCATAGACTGGGTGTAGGGAATCCGCAGGAAGGGGGCGGCGCTGGCCCGGCCGTACTTGCCGTACTGGGCGAAGATGGGGGGCAGCACGTCCTCGATAACGGCGAAGACGTCCTCCTGGCTGGCGAAGGACATCTCCATGTCCAGCTGGTAGAACTCGCCGGGGGAGCGGTCCGCCCGGGCGTCCTCGTCCCGGAAGCAGGGGGCGATCTGGAAGTACCGGTCAAAGCCGGAGGTCATCAGCAGCTGCTTGAACTGCTGGGGGGCCTGGGGCAGGGCGTAGAATTTCCCCGGATGATTCCGGGCGGGGACCAGATAGTCCCGGGCCCCCTCGGGGGAGGAAGCGGTCAGAATCGGCGTGGTGATTTCCAGGAAGCTGTGGTCCGTCATGGCCTTGCGGATGGCGGAGACCACCTGGCACCGCAGGACGATGTTGTTCTTTACCTCCGGGTTCCGAAGGTCCAGGTAACGGTACTTGAGCCGCTGGGCCTCGTCGGCCTCCCGGCTCCGGTTGATCTGGAAGGGCAGCTCGTTGTGGCGGCAGCGGCCCAGAACCTCCACCTTGGCGGGGACGACCTCCACGTCGCCGGTGGGCAGCTTGGGGTTCTTGCTGGCCCGCTCCCGGACGGTCCCCTCTACGGAGACGGTGGACTCCTTGTTGATACCCTTGAACTGGGCCACCATCTCCGGGGTCTCGGCCACCACTTGCGTGGTGCCGTAGAAGTCCCGAAGGACGATGAAGGCCAGCTCGGCGCCGACCTCGCGGATGTTCTCCAGCCAGCCGGAGAGCTTGACCTCCTTGCCGGCGTCGGCAAGACGGAGGTCTCCACAGGTGTGGGTGCGGTTTTGTGTCATGGTGGTTCCTCTTTTCTATTACAAAATGGAATACAAATTATTTTAACTACAAATTGTACTCGTCCTTGCGGGCGGGGCGGACTGGTGACCAGCGATGGCTGGTGCAATGCACCCCCATTCTCTCTTTTGCGAAAAGAGAGAATGCGCCGTGCACGGTGGAAGAGAGAAAACGAGGGGCGCGCAGGCGGTACCTCCGTTTTCACGAATGTCTTCTGCCCGCGGCGTAGTTTTAGCGGGGGTTTTGGTGGTTGTCGAATGGACTTCCTCCTCTTTCCGCTGCCGCTAACCTTCCTTAAACGGCAGAGGCTCCCAGCCTGCCAGCTGGTCTAGTGTTACCCCAAAGTATTTCGCAAATGTGCAGAACAGGGAGAGGTTTGGCTCTCGCTCTCCCGTTTCATAGCGCCGATAAGTGCCGTAGGCAATGCCACAATGTACGGCTACCACTTCCTGACTTTCATGGCGCCGTTTCCGGCATGTTTTTAAGTTCTCAGAAAAACTACTCATTATTTCTCCTAATGTCTCTTGACAATTCTTCCTAGTATCAGTATACTAAAAATATACCCAAACGGCGCACATCGAAAGGAGCGGTTTTATGAATTCTCTGATAGATGCCCTGTACTTTTATGCCCAAAGAAGTCAGACTTTCCGCTATTTACAGACGGCGGAATACCGGCGGGCGGTCTCTCATATTGAGGAGGACTGGGAGGAATTTCGGACTACATTGACGGCGGAGCAGGGAAAGCAGCTGGATGGGCTGTTAACGCAGGAGGCGCAGATCACACATTTAGAGGATGAAGCGTCCTTTTGCAGTGCGCTTTCCATAGGGCTAACCCTGGGCCGCCTTTAAAGAGCGCCAGGGTGAGCAAAAGCCCCGTCATTCCCGGATGACAAACCCCTTGCTCCGGGCATCCAGCCCTGCCTTGATGCGGTAGATGGTGGCCTTAGCGTCCAGTTTGGTCTGTTCCCCAGTGGCCATGTCCTTGCACGCCACCACCCCGGCGGAAATCTCATCCTCGCCTAGGAAGATAACATAGGGAATCCCCAGCTTGTCGGCATAGGAGATCTTCTGCTTGAACTTCTTATCCTCGCAGTGGAGCTGGGCCCGGACGCCGTTGTCCCGGAGCTCCGTGGCCAGGGCGATGGCGGCGCTCAGGTCCGCCGTCATGGGGAGGATCAGCACATCCGCCGGAGCCGTGTTCAGCTCCGGATTCAGCATGCCCTGCTCTCCCAAAACATAGAAGAGACGGGTGAGACCGATGGAAATTCCGACTCCGGGGAGTTGTTTATCGGTGTAATATTCCGCTAAGTTATCATACCGGCCGCCGGAGCAGACGGATCCAATCTCCGGATGGTCCAGGAGGACGGTCTCGTAGATCGTGCCGGTGTAGTAGTCCAGCCCCCGGGCGATGGTCAGGTCCACGGCAAAGTTCTCCGCCGGGACGCCGAAGGCCCCCAGGTGCTGTACCACGGTCTTCAGCTCGTCCACGCCCTGGTCGAAGACCTCGTTCCGGCCCCGGCGGGTCTCCAGGGCGGAGAGGACTTCCTCTGTGCCGCCGGCGATGGAGATGAAGCCGATGATCTCCCGGGCGGCCTCCGGGCTGACGGCGAAGTCCTCCGTCAGAATGGCCTGGACCTTCTCGGGGCCGATTTTCTCCAGCTTGTCCACGGTGCGCATAATGTCCCCAGCCTTGTCCGAGAGGCCCAGGGAGGCGTAGAACCCGTTGAGGATCTTCCGGTTGTTCACCCGGATGCGGAAGCGCCGGAGACCCAGGGCGGAGAAGGTCCGGTAGATGATGGCGGGGATCTCCGCCTCGTTGAGGATGGACAGCTTCCCGTCGCCGATCACATCGATGTCCGCCTGGTAGAACTCCCGGAAGCGGCCCCGCTGGGCCCGCTCACCCCGGTAGACCTTGCCGATTTGGAAGCGGCGGAACGGGAAGGTGAGGTCGTTGTAGTGCAGGGCCACGTACTTGGCCAGGGGGACCGTCAGGTCAAAGCGGAGGGAGAGATCCGCGTCCCCCTTCTGGAAGCGGTAGATCTGCTTCTCCGTCTCGCCGCCGCCCTTGGCCAGCAGCACTTCGCTGGACTCGATGACCGGAGTGTCCAGAGGCGTGAAGCCATAGAGGCTGTATGTCTCCCGGAGAATCTCCATGATACGCTCCATCTGCCGCTGGGGGGCGGGGAGGAGCTCCATGAAGCCCGAGAGGGTACGAGGGGTTTGTTTTGCCATAACGCTGTGCTCCTTTTCTCTCTTGTGAATAGGCGGCGGGACCGCCGAAAAAGAGCGCCGTCCTCCCAAAACCTTTGGGACGGAAGCGCTCATCATCTGCCCAAATGCCAGGATTTGGGAACTCCATTTTTGGGCGCAGTAAAGAGGACTGAAAGCTTTTCCGAAACCTGCAGGCCCCGTTGCCGTCGCTCCGGCCTGGACGATTGCCGGACTGCCGGAGCGAGATAAAGTTCTTTTGCTAACTTTTCTTTCAAGAAAAGTTAGGCGAGGGGGCGGGAGGTGGAGGGATTGACGATCAGGCGCCAGTCCAGATCGCCCCGGGCCAGGCCCAGGACCAGCATCTCCGCCGTGGCGATGTTGCTGGCGAAGGGGACCCGGTTCTGGTCGCAGAGGCGGGAGATGTAGGAGATGTCCTGAGCCCGCTCCTCGTTGGCGGGGTCGTTGAAGAACAGCACCAGATCAAATTCGTTGTAGGAGATGCGGGCGCCGATCTGCTGGCTGCCGCCGTGGGCGTAGGTGAGGAAGCAGTGGACATCCAGGCCCGTTGCGTCGGCAATCATGTGGCCGGTGGTGTTGGTGGCGTAGAGCTGGTGCCGGGCCAAGATGCCGGCATAGGCGGTGCAGAATTGGACCATCAGCTCCTTTTTGTTGTCATGGGCCATCAGGGCGATGTTCATGTCATGCTCCTTTCTATATTCATGACCGGCGGGGCGGCCGGTGCGTTGTCTTATCGAATGCGAAGCAGGGAGATTCGCTGTCCCTGGAGGCGCTTGGCGATGTTCCGGTAGGCCGCCGCCGCGCCCTGGCTGCTGTTCAGCAGCAGGGGAACGCCTTTATTCAGGGAGAGGGGCAGGGCGTCGTCCTCCGGGATGACACCGATGAGGGGCAGGCCCGCCCGGTCGATGGCGTCGTCTATGGTGGCGTGCATGCTGCGGAGCATTTTTTTCCGCACCCGGTTCACCGCCAGGTGCAGCCGTCCGGTGGGAAAGCGGTGGAGCTCCATCACCGTGTGCTGAGCGTCCCGGAGGGAGGAGGCGTCCGCCGTGGCCACTACGACACAGCGGTCCGCGGCGCAGGTAGCCAGCTGAAAGCCGCTGTCCAGGCCTGCCGGAGCGTCTAAGAAGCAGTAATCAAAGCGCTGCCGGGCGGCGTCCAGCATGGCGGTCATCTGTTCCTCCGTCACCGGGCGGCCCCGGCTCCGGGTGGGGGCCGTCAGCAGAAAGAGACCCGGGATGTCCGGGTGTTCCACCGCCGCCACGTCCAGGGAGCAGCGTTCCTGAGCCACGTCGGTAAAGTCCATAATAGCCTTGTCCGTCAGCCCCAGGGCCAGGTCGAGGTTCCGCAGGGCCACGTCGCAGTCCACGCACAGCACCCGCTGCCCCTGCTGGGCCAGGGCCGAGCCCACCCCGGCGACAAAGGAGGTCTTGCCGGTGCCCCCCTTGCCGGAGACCACGGCAACGCACTGGCCCGCCATGGAACGCGCCTCCCTTCCAAACGCTGATTGAATGCTTCTTTTTGCGCTTTCTATTATAGCGGATTCTTCCTGATTTTTGCAAATGTTCTGGGATATTTTTTTGGCGTTTCCTCAATTTTTGTGAGAATTACCAGCCGGCGGGGGATATCTGTGCCGGAAATCACATAATTGATGGGCTTTTCCAGCCGTCCTCCCAGCAAACTGACGGCCCGCCCGGCGGCGTTCAGCTCCTCGCCCGTGTCCACGGATTTCATGGCAAGGAATTTACCGCCCGGCTTTACCAGGGGGAGGCACAGCTCCGCCAGCACCGGCAGAGCCGCCACGGCCCGGCTGACTACCAGATCGAACCCCTCCCGGCGCTCCTGGGCGAACTCCTCGGCCCGGCCGTGGACGTACTCCACGTCCTCCAAACCCAGGTCCGCGCCCACCTCCCGGAGGAAATCCACCCGCTTCCGCTGGGCGTCCAGCAAGGTCAGGCGGATAGAGGGCTCCAGAATTTTCAGGGGCAGGCCCGGGAAGCCCGCCCCGGTGCCTACGTCTATGACGCGCTTTCCCCGGAAGTCCTCCAGGGCCAGGAGGGCGGCGCTGTCCAGAAAGTGGAGCCTCGCCACGCCGGCGGGATCTGTGATGGCGGTCAGGTTCATCACCTGGTTCTTTTCCGCCAGCAGCTGGGCGTAGCGGAGCAG
Source organism: uncultured Oscillibacter sp. (assembly GCA_947244595.1). Lineage (GTDB taxonomy): Bacteria > Bacillota > Clostridia > Oscillospirales > Oscillospiraceae > Oscillibacter. The sequence goes on from CAMXKT010000074.1 coordinate 7,885, forward strand.
AGCCGGGATTCTCTCCGTGGGGAGAGAGAGGGCCGTCAGGCCCTCCCGAAGGATGGCCTCCATCATTTGTTTTTCAGCAGGTCCCGGATTTCCGTCAAGAGCCGCTCCTCAGCCGAGGGGGCCGGGGGCGGGGGAGGGGCCTCCTCCTTCTTCTTGTGGAAGCTGTTCAGGGCCTTCACGATGCAGAAGACCACCAGGGCCATAATCAGGAAGTTCAAAACGGCCTGGATGAAGTTGCCGTAGGTGATGGTGGCGGGCCCAATGTCCACCGCCAGCTCCGCGAAGGAGACGCTGTCGGTGAAGATGCCCAGGATGGGCATGACGATATCGTTGATCAGGGAAGTGGTGATGTTGGAGAAGGCTCCGCCGATGATCACGCCTACCGCCATGTCCATCACGTTGCCCCGGGCGATGAAGGTCTTGAATTCCGACCAGAATCCGGAGGTCTTGTCAGCCATGATTGATTCCCTTTCGTATAAATTCGTCTTACAAGTACGGATAGGAATGAAATTATGCGGTTCTCACCCGGAGGGAGGGCTCCAGCACCCGGGCCATCATGATGGCGGCCTGGGCCCGGGTCAGCTCCTTGTCCCCGCCGAAGCTTCCGGCCTGGTCCACGCCGGTGAGGACGCCCGCCTGATAGAGGTTCAAGATTCGCTGAGCCTTTGGGGTTTCCTCGTTGACGTCGGGGACGGTTACCGTCTCGTTCAGGATGTCCAGCTCCCCGGCAACGGCGCTAACTAGCCACGCGAACATATCCCGCCGGGCGCTGTCGCTAGAGAAGCGGGTGAGGGCGTCATAGTCCTCGATTCCGTTTTCCCCGGCCAGCGGGGCCAGCAGGTCCGAGATCAGGTCGGCCTTGTTTTCGCTGGTCAGGTAGACCAGGGCGGGATACCACCAGGCGGAGGCCAGGCGGGTGAAGTTTGTGGCGTTGTACCAGAAGAGGGAGTTTCCGTCCGGGTCGTCGAAGTCCTCAAAGCAGTAGCCGGTGCCCTGGAAGCCCTGGGTCATGGTGCCGGGCTCCGAGTGATAGGACTGCCGGAGGCCCTGATAGGTGCGGATGTGATTGTAGCCCTCGAAGCCGATTTCCAGCCGGCAGGTTTCCGGGAGGGAGGCGTCCTCCTCCTCCAGGCTGAGGCAGAAATAGGGATTCATGCCGCCGGTGTAGGAGTGGGGGAGTTCCCCCGCCGGGTAGGAGGCAATCAAGCTGCCGTCCTCATCGAGGAACCGGAGGTAGGGCTGGCTCATGTCCGGCAGGTCGGGGGGAATCGTTCCGTCCCCGCCGCTTTGCAAATCGTACAGCCGCGCCGCCAGGACCACCAGCTGGGCCACCGTCAGTTTCCCCTGGGGGTTGAAGGCTGTGTCCGACGTGCCGTTCATCAGGCCCCGCTCGTAGCAGAGCTTGATGGCCTCGTAGGAGGCGCTTCCCTCCGCCACGTCGGAAAAACCGGGGTAATCCCGAGATGTTGTGGTTTCTGTACCCGTTGCGCCACAAGGGATTGAGAGCGCAGACAGGAATACAGCCGTTAAAAT
>CAMXKT010000075.1 GCA_947244595.1 uncultured Oscillibacter sp.
ACCAGGTGGCCGATATGACCGTCAGTGTGGTTCCCCTGCCCAATGACGAGATGAAAGGCCGCATCATCGGCCGGGAAGGCCGGAACATCCGCACCATCGAGACCCTGACGGGCGTGGACCTCATTATTGACGACACGCCGGAGGCCATCACCGTCTCCTGCTTCGAGCCGGTCCGCCGGGAGATCGCGCGCCTCGCCCTGGAGAAGCTGATTTCCGACGGGCGCATCCATCCCACCCACATCGAAGAGATGGTGGAGAAGGCCCGCCGGGAGGTGGACACCACCATCAAGGCCGAGGGAGAACGGGTCGTCTTCGAGTGCGGCGTCCGCAGCCTCCACCCCGAGCTGGTAAAGATGCTGGGCCGCCTTCACTACCGCACCAGCTATGGTCAGAACGTCCTCCAGCACTCCGTGGAGGTCAGCCATATTGCCGGTATGATGGCCGCGGAGCTGGGCGTGGACGTCCAGGCCGCCAAACGGGCCGGACTGCTTCACGACCTGGGCAAGTCCGTGGACCATGAGATGGAGGGCACCCATGTGGCCTTGGGCGTGGAATTCGCCCGGAAGTATAAAGAGCGGGAGGAAATCATCCACGCCATCGAGGCCCACCACAACGATGTGGAACCCAGAACCATCGTCGCCTGTCTGGTCCAGGCCGCGGACGCCATCTCCGCCGCCCGGCCCGGCGCTCGCCGCGAGAACCTGGAGAACTACATCAAGCGCCTGGAACAGCTGGAGACCATCACCGGCTCCTACCCCGGCGTGGACAAGGCCTTCGCCATCCAGGCGGGCCGGGAGGTCCGGGTCATGGTGAAACCCGAGCAGGTATCCGAGGACCAGATGGTCATTCTCGCCCGGGACCTGGCCAAGAAGATTGAGGAGGAAATGGAATACCCCGGTCAAATCAAGGTCCATGTCCTCCGGGAGACCAAGGTCGTCGAATACGCCAAATAAAATTCCCTCCGCAACGGATTGCGGGGCACAAAACGCAAGGAACAGAAAGCGGCCGTGATATACTTCACCGCCGCTTTCTGTCTCTTTACAAGAAACATGAGAAAGGAAGTATCGCGAGCCATGAGCGTCTCATCCCTGACAAACACCCAGAAGGTCCACGAAGAAAACCGCCGCTCCGAGGCCAAACAGTCCACTCCCACCGGTCTTTCCTTCCAGGAACAGCTGGTCCAAGCCTCTGCCGGCTTCTCCGCCGTGATCCAGGGGCCCGACATACACCTCCGCATGCCCACGGAAAACACCGTTTATTCCATCGCTCACGCCGGTCGGAACAACACCATGCAGGAGCTCTACGCGGAATATACGGCGGATTCCACCCCTGAGGATCCCATCGTCCGCGTCTCTGGAAAATCGGACAGCGGTCCTTTTGACTTCACCTGCCACATCAAAGAGATTGACCCCTCCAACGCCTCTTACGCGGAGCTGGCCGCTCTCTTCGGCCACTTGCAGAAAACCGGCGCCTTCCAGAGCAGCCTGCGCGTCGCTCCGAGCGTCGTTCCCACCGGGCTGGAAACCGGCGATATCTCCGAAAAGCGGGATTACCTCAGCATGATCGACCGCCACCAATATGACAGCCGTTTCGGCGGCAGCTGCCAGGCCCAGGCGGCGGAACTGCTGGCCCTGTACCGGCCCTGCGCCTCCGGCATTTCCAGCCAAAGCGCCTCTCCCTTGGACCACAGCGCCTTTATGAAGGAAAACCTCCTCTCCTCCCTGTCCGATTTCAGGACCGCCGTGCTGGAGAGAATGAAAAAGGCCAAGGAAAATGAGGAAGACCAGGAGGCCTGGGACAAATTCATGGAGTACCTGGACGCCTGGATCGAATCCCTGCGGGAGGAGGCCGACGCCCGGAAAATCGCCCGGGCCCACGCCGCCCTGACGGCCCTCCGGACCGAAGCCGATTCCGACCGGCCGGATCTTGCCGACTATCTCCTGGAGCAGCTGCAAAACGCCATCCTCTGACGGAAGTTCCCCGACGCAACCGCGCCGGGGAACTTTTTCCACCTATGGGCTGGAAAACCAGGGCCGCGCGCCCCAGTGGATGCCGGCCAGCAGCGTGGGCAGCATCCAGAGGCTCCCGCCGCTCCGCCACATGACATAGGTGATCAGAGCCGCCAGAGCCGCCGCTGTGATACTCCCGGCCCAGCGCCCCACCGCCTCCCCCGCCGCCGGACCCGCCGCCCAGGCCGCCAGCAGATATACTGCCCGGCCGCCGTCCAGGGGCCGGACCGGCAGGAGGTTGAACGCGCACAACACCAGATTTGCCCCTACGGCGGCAGGCCACCGGCCTTCTCCAAAGACTGTCAGGCCCCAGGCCGCCAGCAGGTTCGCAGCCGGACCCGCCAGCACCGCCGCCAGTTCTCCGCCGTAGGGCAGCCGCCCGCTGTCCGTCTCCAGCACCGCTCCCAGCGCGCTGAGACGAAATCCCGTTACCTTCGCTCCCAAAAGCCGGAGCGCAATCCAATGTCCCAGCTCATGAAAGGCGGCGGCCCCCAGCACCATGAATAAGGGCTCCCAGCCGTTCGCCAGAACAAACCAGGCGGCCAGCAGCACAAAGCCGGCGCTCACATGGACCTTACAGAGAGGAAACATAGTAAATGGGATTCAGATACGTGCCTTCCCGCTGAAGTTCAAAATGGAGATGCGGGCCCGTGGCCATGCCGGTATCCCCCACCTCGGCAATCTTCTGCCCCTGTTTCACCTCAGCGCCGGAGGAAACCGCAATGCGGCTGCAGTGGGCATAGAGGGTGGAATACCCCCTCTCGTGGGCCACTACGCAGTATCTGCCATAACTGCTGCTATCCCCCACGGCGGTAACGGAGCCGTCGGCAAAGCAGCGCACCTCCGTCCCCACGTCCGCTGCCAAATCCACGCCGTAGTGGAAGCGCTCCTCTCCCTCCGTGGGGTGCTCCCGGTAGCCAAAGTCGGAGCTGAGCGTCCCGGCCACCGGGGCGCAGTAATCAAAGCCCAGGATATCCTGTTCCATACTGACCCCCTCGGGAAGATTCTCCTGGGAGTAGAGTACATATGCAAGGTCCGAGGCCGGCTGCTCTCCGCCCTCCGGCGGCGGAGCCTCCAGCGTCTCCGTCCGAAAGCTCCGCAGCACGTCCAGCGCCGCGTCGTCCTGGAGCTTCGCCGTCCGGGCGCTCATCTTAGCCGAAGCATCTGCCGCCGGAGCCGCGGCCGCGGTTTGGACGGCCCCCTCCTCCGGATGGAACACCGCTTGATAGACCTCCGCCACGCCTTCTCCCCCGGAAAACGCCCGGCCCACGGCGGAAAACACCGCCTGAACATCCATGTTCCGCTCCATGGCGGCGGAAAGCTTTTCGTTGAACGCCGCCATTCTCGACGGAAGCAGCAGCTTCGCCGCCACCAGCGCTACAAAAATGACGCCGCAAACGACCAGCCGCAGCATCAGCCGAAGGTCCTTCGCCTCCAGGGGCTCGTTCCTCCGGGACCCGCTCCGGACGCTCCGAGGCCTTTGCCGCATGTTCGCGGCAATCCGCCGTCCCGCCTGCCTTGAAGTCATATCCAAGCCCTCCTTTTGGAGTTTCCACCATTTGTTTCTCTGTATTTTATGAGCTTGCCCCCTCAAAAATACCGGAGAATCCAGGGGGCAGACCTTATACGGAGGCCCTGCTTTTTCCCTCCCCCATAATCTTATGAAAAAAATGAAAAAAAAACCTTGCTTTTTGGAGCTTTCCCTGCTAGAATATAGGTCTGTACGGTAGGACTTGTCCTGCCCGCATGAAATCTACGGCCAAAGGAGGTGTTTGGTTTGCCGAATATCAAGTCTGCCAAGAAGCGCGTCCTCATCGGGAAAGCGAGGAACGCCCGCAACAAGGCCACGAAATCCGATCTCAAGACCGCGATCAAAAAATTCGAGGCCGCGGCGGCGGAGGGCAATCGCACCGATGCCGATGGCGCTTACAAGGTTGCGGTGAAAAAGGTCGATCAGGCTGTGGCGAAGGGTGTTCTCCACAAGAACGCGGCCGCTCACAAAAAGAGCGCCATGACCCTGAAGCTCAATCGGATCGGTTGATCCAACATATCCCCGTTCCCGGGGTATTGACGCTTCCGTGTGAATGCCCGGAGGCCGTCAGGCCAAAAGGGCATCCGTTCGGATGTCCTTTTTGTTTTGCCAGGAGGTGCTTCCCCCATGCCTATTTTCGACACGCACGCCCACTACGACTCCGGCGGCTTCAACGCCGACCGGGACCAGGTCCTCTCCTCCCTCCCCGCCGCCGGGGTGGGGCTGGTGGTGGACCCCGGCTGCGAGCTGGAGAGCTCCCGGGCCGCCCTGGCCCTGGCGGAGCGGTATCCCTTCGTCTACGCCGCCGTGGGCATCCACCCCTCTGACTGCGCCGGAACGGGAGAGGCGGAGTTTGCCGCCCTCCGGGCGCTCTGCGGCCACGAGAAGGTGGTGGCCGTGGGAGAAATCGGCCTGGACTACTACTGGAAGGACAATCCCCCCAGGGAGTTTCAGCAGATGGTCTTCCGGCGGCAGATCGAGTTGGCCATTGAATTGGACCTGCCCGTCATTGTCCACGACCGGGAGGCCCACGGGGATTCCCTGGCCGTCGCACTAGACTACCCCGAGGTCCGGGGGGTGTTCCACTGCTTCTCCGGCAGTCCCGAGATGGCAGAGGAGCTTTTAAAGCGGGGCTGGTACCTGGGCTTTGACGGGCCCATCACCTATAAGAACGCCCAGAAGGCCCCCGAGGTGGCCGCCGTCACGCCTCTGGACCGGATCGTCGTGGAGACGGATTCACCCTATCTCACGCCCGTCCCCTTCCGGGGGAAGCGGAACGACAGCCGGTATCTCCCCTATGTCATTGAGAAGCTGGCGGAGTGGAAGGGCGTCACGCCGGAGGAGATGACCCGGATTACCTGGGAGAATGGACTTCGGCTGTTTCCGAAGATTGGCCTTACTTTTTCTCGAGAGAAAAAGTAAGCAAAAAGAGCTTTCACCCGCTCTGATCGTCTGGCAGCCCACCAAGTCGAAGCGACGACAACGAAAGATTTGCTCAGAGGAGGCAGTATATGGTCAAGAAGCTTCTTCCCGCCCTGCTGACCCTGGTGCTTTTGGCAGGCTGCGCTGCTCCCGCTCCGGCGGAGCCGGAGACTTTACCGGACGAGCCCCCGGCGGTGGAAGAAACCGCCTCCCTGCCGGAGCTCCGGCGTCTGGAGCCCATCTCCGCCCCCGCCGTGGTGACGGAGGGGCGGAAACCGGCGGAGGACTATGATTTGCCGCCCCTTCCCCGGGACACGGACTGGAGGACCTACCGAAATAACGCGGAGCGCTGGGTCACAGACGGTCCGAACATCGGGAAGACCGGGAGGTGGACGCGGTCCTCTACGGCCTGCCCCTGTACGCCAACACCTCCCAGGAAACCGCCCTCATCCGCTGGGGAGACAGCTTGGCGGAGTTCGACTGGACGCTCTTCCCCGGTCCCAGCATGGCCCTTCCTCAAATAGTGGGTCTTGATGACGGCCTCGGAGTGAACAAGCTCGCCGTCATCTGCAAGGTGGGCGGCGGCACCGGAGTCTCCATTGCGGAACTGCATATCATAGAAAAAGGCCCCGATGGGACCCTGACGGCCTACACCTTCCCGGAAAGCCTCTGGCAGGAACAGCTTCCCGCCCTGTTCGATGCCGCCGAGCTTGACGGCAGGACCTTTGCCATCCTGGGCTATGAGCTGGTGGAGTTCGATCACGCGCATGATGGCCCGGAGCAGGACTTGGAGAAGCCCTCCTCCGGCATGATCGCAGACTTCGAGACAACGGACTGGGGCGGCCTCCGCTTCCGGGGCGCGTTCTGCCTGAGCCCGCCGGACAGTGCGATGCCCTGCTATGTGGCGGAGACCTCCGCCCAAATTCTCTACAAAGACGGCATATTTACCCTGCAAGATTTTCACCTTTACAGTTATTACTAATAGGGAGAAACCCGTATGAAAAAAGGCTTTCTTGCCCTCTTTCTCCTGCTGGTTCTGGCCGGATGCGGAACCCCTGCCCCTGCGGAACCGGAGACACTGCCAAAGCCGCCTCCAGCGGACTCCGAGGCAGAGTTCCTCCCGGCGCTGACACCGCTGGGAGAACTCTCCATCCCCGCCAACGTGACGGAGGGCCGGGCCCAGGGAAATTACGAACTGCCTCAAAGGATGTTCTGCGACCCCATTACGGACGACAACTTTCCGGCGCTGCTGGTGGAGTTGCCTGAGGCGGACGCCGCCTTTTACGGCCTTGACTGGAACGCCGCCTTGATCCGCTGGGGGGACAGCCGGGCGGAATTCGACTGGCCTTGGCTGACAGCCCGGCAAATTCTTCCCCGCCTCTATTGTTTTGATCTGGACAATGACTGGGACGACGAGCTGATTGTCGTCTGCCACCCCGGTACCGGGACTGGCGTCTCCGTTGATGAACTGCATGTCCTGGAAAAGAACTCGGACGGGACCCTGATGGACTACGCCCTCCCCTGGGAATTTTTCAGCAAAGACATGAGCCAGGCCCTGTCCGTGGCGACTCTCAACGGGCGGACCTATTCCATTCTCGGTGCAGAGCTGACAGACATCACTGATCTCCTGCCGGAGGGCGCAGACCCGGAACGCATTGAGGGGCTGTCCGCAGGGGACATCGTCAACTTCGAGGTCATACCCGAGCCGGAATTTTACGGAGAGAACATCCGTGTCCGGGGCTCCGCCTGGCTGGACGGCGAGGGCTTTGCTCCCACCCTTTCCTACGCGGCGGAGGTGGACGCAATGGTCCTCTACCGGGAGGGCGTCTTTACCCTGACCCAAATCCATCTGAGCTGATATTCTATAAGGAGAAAACCCCATGGAAAAAGGATTTACCATCACCTACGAATACGGGGAAAACCTGTATGTCAACGTCACCAACCGCTGCAACTTCAACTGTGAATTCTGCCTCCGGCACAACGGGCACGGAGGGAGCATCTACACCCACAACCTGTGGCTTACGCGAGAGCCGACCAAAGAAGAAATCCTGGCGGACATTGAGAGCCGGGACCTGTCCCAATACAAACAGCTGGTCTTCTGCGGCTTCGGCGAGCCCAGCTACTGCATTGAGGACATCTGCTGGGTCGTCGACCAGCTGAAAGCCAAGGGGAAAAAGCCCTTCGTCCGTATGGACACCAACGGCACCGGAAACCTGATCCACGACCGGGACATCTGCCCGGACTTCGCCGGGCGGTTCGACATGGTGTCCATCTCCCTGAACACCGACACGGCGGAGAAGTACGATGCTCTCTGCCACCCGGTTCAGGAAGGGGCCTATGAGGCCATGAAGTCCTTCGCCAAGGAGCTGCGGCAGTATGTGCCCACGGTGATGATGACGGTGGTGGACACCATACCCAAGGAGGAGATTGAGAACTGCCGGAAAATCTGCGAGGAGGAAATCGGCGCGGTTTACCGGGTTCGGGAATATATAGAAGATTAAGGAAAGGATGAATGACCATGTTTCATTTGTTAGGCTCCCTCATTATGGGCGCGCTGGTGGGATGGATTGCCGGAAGGCTGATGGGCGCCGAGGGCGGCTTCCTCCGTAATATCATCATCGGTATCATAGGTTCCGCCGTGGGCAGCACCGTGTTCGGCCTGTTCGGCTTCTACGCCTACGGCTGGTTCGCCAACCTCATTGTGGACGTAGCGGGCGCGTGCCTGTTTATCTGGGTGGCCCGGAAATTGTTCCACTGAACCGGCGCTCAAGCAAAAAGAGCTTTCGTCAAAAGACGAAAGCTCTTTTCCTTTACATCATTTGCAGCAGCTCGATCTGTTCCCCGGATGGACCGGTAAAGAACCAGTTCTGCAAGCCTCCGAAGAGGTTCGGCAGGACCTTTTTCTCCGGCGTCAGGAAGCTGTCCACTCCCGCCGCCCGGACCTCTGCCGCCGCGGCGTCCAGGTCGTCCACCAGAATGGCAAAGTGAGGAACATTCCCCTCCCCCATGGGCATAGCCCCCGGGCTTTGGATCAGTTCCAGCGTAATCCCGCCATAGGACACCAGCGCAAGCTTCTTCTCTCCCTCCGGCGTAGGCACCCCGCCCCGGCCCTTTACAGAGCCGCCCAGCTTCTCGTAAAAGGCGATGCTCTCCTCCATGTCCCGCGTGTAAACAGCCACATGGCCCAGACCCTGATAATGTTCACTCATCTGTATCTCTCCTCATAGCCAAAGAGGGACCCGAAGGCCCCTCTTTGTAAATTCAACAATTCTACGTTGCCGTCGCTCCAGCCCGGATGATCTCCAGACAACCAGAGCGCGCCAAAGCTCTTTTGCCTACTTTTCCCCTTCGGGGACGTACTCCACTAAGATTTCGCTCCGCGAAATCAAGTGTCGTTACAGTCTTTCAAGAAAAGCAGGTTAGCACTTTTCAAAGATGGTGGCAACGCCCATGCCGCCGCCGATGCAGAGGGTGGCCAGGCCCTTCTTGGCCTCGGGGCGCTTCTGCATCTCGTGGAGCAGGGTGACGATGATCCGCGCGCCGGAGGCGCCCACGGGGTGACCCAGGGCGATGGCGCCGCCGTTGACATTCAGCTTGGCGGGGTCGAAGCCCAGCTCACGGCCCACGGCGATGGACTGAGCCGCGAAGGCCTCGTTGGCCTCGATCAGATCAATGTCGTCAATGGTCACGCCGGCTTTCGCCATGGCCTGACGGGAAGCGGGCACGGGACCCACGCCCATGATCTTGGGATCCACGCCGCCCTGGCCCCAGCCGATGAGCTTGGCCATGGGCTTCAGGCCGTACTTTTCAACAGCCTCGCCGGAGGCCAGGATGATGGCGGCCGCGCCGTCGTTGATTCCGGAGGCGTTGGCTGCGGTGACCCGCTGCTGGCCCTTGTCCTCGGTCTCTTTCTTGCCGGTGACCTCGAAGGTGTGGACAACCTCGGGATTGGGGGACTCGGGACCCACGGGGAACGCGCCGCGGAGCTTCGCGATGCCCTCGGCGGTAACGCCGGCCTTAGGGAACTCGTCGACCTTAAAGTCCACGACCTGCTTTTTCACCTTCACGGGGACGGGAACGATCTCAGCCTCGAACTTGCCGGCCTTCTGGGCGGCCTCGGTTTTCTGCTGGGAAGCGGCGGCGAACTCGTCCTGCTCCTGGCGGGTGATGCCCCAGATATCATTGATGTTTTCCGCGGTGGTTCCCATGTGATAGTTATTGTAGGCGTCCCACAGGCCGTCCTTGATCATGGTGTCCACCAGCTTTTTGTCGCCCATGCGGGCGCCCCAGCGGGCGTCCATGGAAGCGAAGGGAGCGGCGCTCATGTTCTCGGTGCCGCCGCAGACCACGATGTCGGAAT
>CAMXKT010000076.1 GCA_947244595.1 uncultured Oscillibacter sp.
AAAACTACAAAATTTCTTCGGCGTTTTCTTACAATTTCAAATTGGCGTTGACAGATGTTTATGGTCACGTATCGGAACAGATGAAAAATGCCAGTTCCGCCAGAATGCAGGCTTACATTGATGGATTGCAACAAGTTCGGCAGGATGGAGCAAAATAAGGGAAACAATAAGGGAAACTCTCAATTTGGGCATAAGAAAAACGCCTGAATCATTGTAGATTCAAGCGTTTTCTCTTGGCAGCGGGTGAAGGATTCGAACCCTCACATACAGAGTCAGAGTCTGCTGTGCTACCTTTACACAAACCCGCTGTATACCTGTGGAACAGCTATCATTATACTAAAAAACTTCGCCTTGTCAAGGGGTTTTCCGATTTTTTTCTAAATTTCTTTTTTAGAAAAAATCTGCCTATTCCCTCTTCCTCCCGGCGGCGGGGATGTGCTATAATCAAAGCCGTACCTGCGCCCTCGCGCGAAAGGAGGCTGCCTATGATCAGACTTGAGGGAGTTCGCCTTTCTCCCGGCGGCGGGGAGGAGGAGCTCCGGGCCCAGGCGGCAAAGCTGCTCCGCCTCCGTCCGGCGGAATTCCGGGACCTTCAGATCCTCCGCCGGAGCGTGGACGCCCGGGAGGACGTGACCCTGACTTACACGTTGGCGGTCTCTGTGGAAAATGAGGCCGCCGTTCTCCGCCGCTGCCGGAGCTGGAAGGCCGGCCGCTGGGAGCCGGAGCCGTCCTACCGCCTGCCGGAGTCTCTGCCCCCGCCGGAGAACCCGCCGGTAGTGGTGGGGGCAGGCCCCGCAGGGCTCTTCGCCGCCCTGGTGCTGGCGGAAGCGGGCCAGCGGCCCATCCTTCTGGAGCGGGGCCGCCCTGTGGAGGCCCGCCGGGCCGACGTGGAGCGCTTCTGGTCCTCCGGAGAGCTGAACACGGAATCCAATGTCCAGTTCGGCGAGGGCGGGGCCGGGGCCTTCTCCGACGGGAAGCTGAACACCGGGACCCGAGACCTCCGCCACCGCTTCATCCTGGAAAGGCTGGTCTCCTGCGGCGCGCCGTCCGACATCCTCATCGACGCCAAGCCTCACGTGGGCACGGACTACCTTTACAAGGTCCTTCAAAACCTCCGCCGGGAGCTGACCGCCCTGGGGGCGGAGATCCGCTTTGAAACCCGGCTGGAGGATCTGCGGGTGGAAAACGGGGCCTTGACCGGCATAGAAATTTCCAGTCCCGCGGGGCGGGAAGTTCTCCTCTGTGGGGCGGTGATCCTCTGTCCCGGCCACTCCGCCCGGGACACCTTTGAAATGCTGCACAAGCGGGGCGTGCCCATGGAGGCCAAGCCCTTTGCCGTGGGAGTGCGTATCGAGCACCGCCAGGCGGACTGCGACGCCGCCCAGTACCGGCAGTACGCCGGTCACCCCGGCCTTCCCGCCTCCACCTATAAGCTCTCCTGTCACCTGCCGGATGGGCGGGGCGTGTTCTCCTTCTGTGTCTGCCCCGGCGGGGAGGTGGTGGCCGCCGCATCGGAGGCGGAGCGGGTGGTCACCAACGGTATGAGCGAGTTTGCCCGGGATCGGGAGAACATCAACGGGGCGATTTTGGTGAACGTCACGCCGGAGGACTTCGAAGGGGACGGTTCCCCCCTGGCGGGGGTGGAATTTCAGCGGCGGCTGGAGGCGGCGGCTTACGCCCTGGGGGGCGGCGGCTACCGGGCCCCCGCCCAGCGGGTGGAGGACTTTTTGGCTCACCGTCCCTCTCTGGGACCGGGGCGGGTTCTGCCCAGCTACCGCCCCGGCGTCACCTGGACGGACCTCCATCAGTGCCTGCCCCCCTTCGTCTCGGCGGCGCTGGAGGAAGCCCTGCCCATTCTGGGCCGGAAGCTCCGGGGCTACGACGCCCCGGACGCGGTGCTCACCGCCGTGGAGAGCCGCAGTTCCTCTCCCGTCCGCGTCCCCCGGGGACCGGACGGCCAGTCCGCCCTTGGGGGCCTGTACCCCTGCGGTGAGGGGGCGGGTTACGCCGGGGGCATCCTCTCCGCCGCCGACGACGGCATGAAAGCCGCCGAGGCCCTGCTTAAGAATCAACGACAAGGAGACGATCCGCTATGAGAAATATCTGCATATGCCAGGAGTTCCTTACCGAGGCCCACAAGGCCCAGATCCGGGAGACGGCGGAGCCTCTGGGCTTCGCGCCCCATTTCTTCACCCTGGACCAGTTCGAGGAGGCGAAGGCCTGCCTCCAGGACTGCGAAATTCTCTACGCCCATGACTCGGAGCTCCTCCGGGCGGCCCCGGCGTCTTTGAAGTGGTACTGCTGCTCCTACGCAGGGGTGGATCCCTACTGCAAGGACCCGTCCCTGTTCGCCAACCCAGACTGCCTGCTGACCAACTCCAGCTGCTACGGCGTCACCATCGCCGAGCACGTGGTCATGGTGCTGCTGATGCTCCTGCGGAGAATGCCGGAGTATGAGGAGATCGTCCGAAACCGGGGCTGGAGCAACCAGCTGCCTATCCGCTCCATCCGGGACAATACCTTCACCATCCTGGGCACGGGAAACATCGGCGTCAACGTGGCGGAGCGCCTTCGAGGTATGGGAGCCGCGAAGATCACCGGATTGAGCCGCGGCGGCCGGGCCCAGGAGGGCTTCGACGAGGTGCTGCCCATCTCCCGCCTGGACGAGGTGCTGCCCCGGACCCGGAACCTCATTATGGCCCTGCCCGGCACGGCGGAGACGGTTCACATCCTGAACCGGGCCCGCATCGCCCTGCTGCCCGAGGGCGCCTATGTGGTGAACGTGGGCCGGGGGACCGCCGTGGAGCAGGAGCCCCTGGCGGAGGCCCTGAACGCCGGAGTCTTAGGCGGCGCGGCCCTGGACGTGATGGACCCGGAGCCCCTGCCGGGGGATCATCCCCTGTGGACGGCGAAAAACTTGATCCTCACGCCCCACGTGTCGGGGAACATGACCCTGGGCTATACCTGTGACCGAAACGTGGAGATGTTCTGCGAGGACCTCCGAAACTACGCCGCCGGGCGGCCGCTGAACAGCCTGATTGACCGGACCTTGGGCTACTGAGCCCATGAAAAAGCGGCCCCGGTCCGGGGCCGCTGGGTGGTCTGATTCAGTTGTTCAGCGGGCCAGGCAAACGGCACCGCCCAGTACCACGATGGAAAACAGCGTGTACAGCATGTGGGGCACCTCCTTCTTTCATAAAATCGCTCTGTGGCGTCAGCCCTTAACGCAGGCCGCGCCGCCCAGCAGGACCATGAACAGCAGCGTGTACAGAGTGCTCATTCCGGGCGCCTCCTTCTCTCTTGAGGTTGATATGATGATACCACGGCCCGGGGGGAAAGACATTCAATATCTTGCCGGGTTTTCCCGGGGAATCGCCCGGCCCGGGAGGGGCGGGACGGCCGGTTTTATAACATCTTGCGTTCCCGGACGGGAAGAGAGGAGGCCCCAGTGGCGGACGAACGGATCTTGTGCTTTGTAAAGCGGGAGGCGCGCCCCTTCTTCACGCCGGAGACCATGCCCCGTCTGGTGTATGTGAGCCGGACGCTGCCCTCGGACCGGGCGTATCACAGCATCCTCCACGCCCACCAGGACTTGGCGGAGATTCTGCTGATCTGCGGGGGAGAGGGGTGCTTCCTGGTGGGGGAGACCTTTTACGACGTGAAGGCCGGAGACCTGCTGCTCTACAACAGCGGCGTGGTCCACGACGAATTCTCCAGCCCGGAAAACGCCATCTCCGCCTACTGCGCCGCCATCGCCGGGCTGCGGCTGCCGGGACTGCGGGAGAACGCCCTCGTGGCCGACGGCGTTCCGGCCCTCTTTCACGCGGGGGAGGAGGCGGAGGACCTGGTGCTGCTGATGGACATGATGTACCGCTACTTACAGGAGGACCGCCCGGGCTGCGAGGCCCTGTGCCACCACCTGACCCTGGCTTTGCTGGGGCGCATCCTCCAGCTCACGGGGGATGCCCAAGGCCGGGAGGACGCGGAGCCCAAGACCCTGGGGAGACAGGTCCAGGCGTACATCGACGGGCACTTCAGCGAGCCCCTGACCCTCCAGGACATGGGCAGGGCCCTCCACGTCAGCCCCTACTACCTCTCCCACGTCTTTAAGGAGACCAGCGGCTATTCTCCCACTCAATACCTCCTTCGCCGCCGGATCGGCGAGGCCCAAAACCTGCTGATCGCCACGGACCTGCCCATGGCGAAGATCGCCGAGCGGGTGGGTTTCGAGACCCAGAACTACTTCAACCTTCAATTTTCCAAGCACGTGGGGATGCCCCCGAAAAAGTACCGGGAATCCTTCGTGGGGAAGAAGAAGCAATAAGGAAGGGCCGGACGGGAACACCCGTCCGGCCTTTCGCCAGCCCTATTTGTTGATGAAGTTAGAGTCCGACGAGGCAGACAACCATGCCCAAGACTTTGCTGGGGGTTATGGCCTCCCGGTACAGGAGGGCTCCCACGAAAATCAGCGCCACGGAGAGAAAAGCGCTTTGGACGAGGGAGGCCGTGCTGACCGGCCATCCGGCTTTGTAGGCGCAGATGAAGCCCACCTCCAGGCCCACCACCGAAACGCCCAGTAAGACGGGAGCGGCGTTCAGCTTGGAGTATTCCCGGAACAGATCGGCACCGGGGTTCAAGATAAAGAACATGACCGCCGAGCAGACCGCCCCCACCAGATAGGTCACCGTCAGGGACGCCAGGGCGTCCAACTCCCTGGGGACGGACTTGGCGCAGATCTGATAGAGGATGTTGGACATGACTACCAGGGCAATGGGCCAGATGTAGGACATATTGTCTTCCTCCTGAAATAAAATGAGAGCAGCCAGGCTTTTCAGCCTGACTGCCGGTAGGTGCTCACCCGTACTTTCATTATACGGCAAAGGACGGTTCCTGTCAAGATTACAGGGCCATGGTCTCCCACTTGTGCCCGTGAAACCGGGGAAGGAAAAAGGCAATGCGGAGAAACCAGTCCGCGAACATGGCCATCCAGATACCCACCACGCCGAAGCCCAGAACCCGTCCCAGCAGGATGCCGAAGCCCACCCGCATGGTCCACATGGAGACGGAGGAAACTATCATAGTGAACCGGGTGTCCCCCGCGGCCCGGAGAGCCTGGGGCAGGGTGAAAGCCAGGGGCCAGAACAGCAGGCCCATGAAGCCGTGCATCCAGATGATCTGCCGGGCGTAGCCTTCGGCCTCCGGGGAGACGTTGTACAGCCGGAGGACCAGGGGCCTGGCCAGATACACCAGCAGGATGCACAGGCCCATACAGACGTAAGCCGCCTTGAGGAGCTTTTTGGTATAGATCCGGGCCTTGCCGTAGTCCCCGGCGCCCACACACTGGGATACCACTGTCACAATGCCAAGGCCTATGGCATTTCCCGCCACGCAGTGGAAGGTGGCCATGGAGTTGCCGATGGCGTTGGCCGCCACGGAGGCGGTGCCCAGGACGGAGACCGTGGAGAGGAGGAGAATCTTTCCCAGCTGGAACATGCTGCTTTCCAGGCCGTTGGTCACGCCGAAGCGGAGGATGTTCCCTACGATGTAGCGGTCGTGCCGGAGGCTGAGCTTTTCCACCTGGAGGGCCAGACCCGGCCGCCGGAGCAAAATCATCATAGCCCCCGCCGCGAAGACTCTGGAAACTACCGTGGGAATGGCCACGCCCTCCACTCCCATGCGGAGGCCGAAGATCAAGAGGGCGTTTCCCCCGGCATTGATGATGTTCATCACCAGGGAGACCCACATGGAGATTTTGGAGTTCCCCATGACCCGGAACAGGGCCGCTCCGGCGCTGTAGACCGCCAGGAAGGGGATGGAGGACTCCACAATGAGATAATAGGTATTGGCGTAAGCCGCCACGTCCGGCTCCACCTGGCCGAAGACCACGTTCAGAACGAAGCCCTTCCCCAGGTAAAAGAGGACCATGATGGCCAGGGACGCTTCCAGCATGAAGAGGAGGAGCTGTTCTCCGGCGTGGCCGGCCTTGTCCCGCTCCCGGCGGCCCAGGAACTGCCCGGCGATGGCCGCGCCGCCGGTGGCCAGGGCGGAGAAGGCCCCCACCAGCAGCACGTTTACCGTGTCTACCAGGGAAACGGCGGAGATGGCGGCCTCGCCCACCTGGGAGACCATGACGGAGTCCAGCAGACCCACGGTGATGGCCAGCAGCTGTTCAATGACCAGAGGGACCACCAGCCGCCGCAGATCCCGGTTGGTGAAATCAATTTGTATCGTTTTGGGTTCCATGGCTGCTCCTTAATCTATCGAAACTCCCGGGGGTTCATGTGGAAGGTGTTCCGGAAGGCCCGGAGGAAGGTGGAGTACTCGGAAAAGCCCACCTGCTCCGCCGCCTTCATCACCGGCACTCCGGCCCGGATCAGCTCCCCAGCCCGAAGGAGGCGCTTTTGACTGATATATTGATGAATGGTATAGCCGGTGACGTCCTTGAAGCGGTGCATCAGGTAGTAGCGGCTCAGGTAGAACCGCCCCGCCAGGGCGCTGACCGTCAGGTCCGCATTGAGGTTTCCCGCGATATAGCGCAGGATTTCCTCGATCTTGGGATCCACCCGGTAGCTGTCCGTCTCCTCCTGGGCGGTGCGGTCCCGAAGAATGTCCCGGTTCACGTCGATCAAAAGCTGCTGGCAGAGGGTGTCGGCCATGCGGGCCGCGCCGAACTCCGAGGAGTGGAGGGCCTCCTCCAGCCGCTGGACGGCCCCCATGTACTGGAGCCGCCGCTCGGCGTCCGCCCGCAGCAGGTGGAAGCCCCGGCGGCGGGCCGCGTCAAAACAGGCGTCCAGAGCCTCGCCGGGGTCGCTCCGGGCGGCCAGCCAGTCCCGGCCCAGGTAGATGACCACCCGCTCATAGGGCTCCGAGGGATCGATGATGGGCCGGTGGATCAGGTTGTGCTGGACCAGCAGAATGTCCCAGGGCTGGAGGAAATAGGTGACGCCCTCCACCAGATAGGCCACCTTCCCCCCCAGGAGGAGGATGAGCTTGTCGAATTCGTGGTAGTGGTAGTCCACCTTTTGGGCCCGGCTGTCTTTCAGGTGGAAGAGGCGGAAGTCTTCGTTGAGATACCCCCGCTTGCCGGCGTTTTTGTCGATGAGCATGGCGGCTTCCCCCTTTCCCGGTTTGCGCCTTTATCCTAGCGCACTTTTTGCCCCCTCGCAATTCGAATAACCAACAAACCTTGGAAAAGTTTCCGCGTATCTTTGGAAGAAGCGGCAAAAACCCGGCCCCTGCCGCCGTAAAATTTGGGCACACGGGTTTCTTGAAATTTGCTATAGTTATGTGTAAGATATTCTGGCATATGAATGAGGACAAGAAGCGTCCTTTCGCAGATCGGATTCCCGACACTGTATCCTGTATGAGGTGAATGTATGAACGCTTATGTGGTTGCAGACCAGCGCTGGGCCTTCGGCCGGAACGGCGGGTTGCTCTTCTCCCTGCCCACGGACCTGGAGCATTTCCATTCCCTGACTCGAAACGGCACTGTCATCATGGGCCCCGAACGGCTGGAATTCTTCACGGGCGGCGCTCCGCTGCCCCAGCGGCGGAACATCATCGTCACGCGGAATCCCGCCGCCCTGCCCGAGGGCACGGAGGGCGTTACCTCTCCGGAAAAGGCCCTGGCCCTGGCCGGAGGGCCGGAGGCGGAAAACCTGTGGATCATCGGCGGCGGCAGTATCTACGCCGCCCTGCTCTCCCGGTGCAGCCGGGTGTACCTCACCCGGGTGGAGACCCGGGTGCAGGAGTCGGACACCTTCTTCCCCAACCTGGATAAGCTGCCCAACTGGGAGGTGGCCTCCGAGGGGGAGCAGATGGAGGAAGACGGCATGAAATTCCGCTTCTTCGAGTACGTCAACACGAAGCTGAACAGCTGAGGCTCCAAGGGACTTTCGGGAACAGACGTTCCCGAAAGTCCCTTGTTTTTTGCCCTGGCCCACGGTATAATCAGGGAAGAATCACCGGAAGGAGAGGAGGCGTTTTCCCATGGCGGACCTGAAAACGGACGTGCGCTTTATCAAGGGCGTCGGCGAACAGCGGGCCAAAGCCCTGGCCAGGCTGGAGATCCGAACGCTCCGGGACCTGATCTCCTGGTTCCCCCGGCGATACGAGGACCGGACCGAGACCCGGCGCGTGGCGGAGCTGGTCCCCGGGGAGACTGCCTGCGTTGCCGCCATGGTGGCCTCGGCTCCCACGGTGTCCCACGTCCGCAAGGGCCTGGACCTGGTGAAGCTCCGGGCGGTGGACGAGACCGGGGCCCTGGACGTGACCTTCTTCAACCAGTCCTGGCTGAAAAATAACCTTCGGCCGGGGGAGACCTATGTCTTTTGCGGCAGGGCGGAGGGGAACCTGCTCCGCCGCCGGATGACGAATCCCGTGGTGGAGCCCGAGGAGCGGCGGGAGGCCACAGGCCGCATTGTCCCGGTCTATCCTCTCACCGCCGGGGTCAGCCAGCTGGTGCTTTCCCGCTCGATCCGCCAGGGGCTGGACGCCTGCGCGGACATCCTTCCCGACGTGCTGCCGGACGAGGTCCGGCGGGAGCACCGGCTCTGCCATATTGGCTACGCCTATGAGAACATCCATTTTCCCGCCTCTCCGGAGGCTCTGGAGCTGGCCCGGCGGCGGCTGGCTTTCGAGGAGCTGTTCCTCTTTACCCTGGGTCTCCGGCGGCTGCGGCAGCGGCGGGAGACGGTGGAGGTAGAGCCCTTCCGCCCCGTGGACATGGAGGAATTTTATAAGGCCCTGCCCTTCACCCTGACGGAGGCCCAGCGCCGCTGCGTGGAGGAGGCCCTGACGGACATGACCTCGGGAAAGCCCATGAACCGCCTCTGTCAGGGGGACGTGGGCTCCGGCAAGACCATGGTGGCCGCCGCCTGCGCCTTCTTCACGGTGAAAAACGGCCGCCAGGCGGCCCTGATGGCCCCCACGGAAATCCTGGCCCGCCAGCATTACGAGGGCCTGGCCCCTCTGATGGAGCCCCTGGGGGTCCGGTGCGCCCTGCTCACCGGGTCTAATACCGCGAAGGAAAAGAAAGCCCTGGCCGCAAGTCTTGCGGCGGGGGAGATTGATTTTATCATAGGCACCCACGCCCTGATCACCGGCGGCGTGGAGTACCGGTGGCTGGGACTGGTGGTGACGGACGAGCAGCACCGCTTTGGCGTCGCCCAGCGGGCGGCCCTGGCGGGGAAGGGGGACC
>CAMXKT010000077.1 GCA_947244595.1 uncultured Oscillibacter sp.
AAGAACCTGGACCGCTACAACCCCATCTTCATGATGGCGGACTCCGGCGCCCGAGGCTCCATGAAGCAGATCCGCCAGCTGGCGGGCATGCGGGGCCTGATCGCCAACACCGCCGGACGGACCATCGAGATCCCCATCAAGGCCAACTACCGGGAGGGCCTGACGGCCCTGGAGTACTTCATCTCCAGCCGCGGCGCCCGGAAGGGCCTGGCGGACACCGCCCTGCGGACCGCCGACTCCGGTTACCTGACCCGCCGCATGGTGGACGTCTCCCAGGAGGTCATCATCCGGGAGGACGACTGCCACGTGACCCACGGTATCAAGGTCTCTGAGATCAGCGAGAACGGGCAGGTCATTGAGAAGCTGTCCGACCGGCTTCGGGGCCGCTTCCTGGTGGGCGACGTGGTGGACGCGGACACCGGTGAGGTGCTGCTCAGCAACGACAAAATGATGAGCGGCGCTGAGGAGGCGAAGCTGCTGGAGTCCCGGAAGTGGATCCAGGAGAACGTCCGCCCCGGGGACCGCTGCGAGTACGACCCCGCCGGGGACCCGGACAAGAAGCCCACGGTGATGATCCGCACGGTTCTGACCTGCAAGGCCCCCAGCGGCGTGTGCGCCAAGTGCTACGGCATGAACCTGGCTACCTCCAAGCCCGTGGGCCCCGGCGAGGCGGTGGGCATCATCGCCGCCCAGTCCATCGGCGAGCCCGGCACGCAGCTGACCATGCGTACCTTCCACACCGGCGGCCTGGCCGGAGGGGACATCACCCAGGGCCTTCCCCGTGTCGAGGAGCTGTTCGAGGCCCGGAAGCCCAAGCGGATGGCCACCCTGGCGGAGATCGGCGGTACGGTTAAGTTTGAGGAGGCCGCCAAGGGAAGCCTCTTGAACATCATCGTCACCGCCCCAGACGGGGATACCCGGACCTACGCCGTGCCCCACACGGGACTGTTGGTGAAGGACGGCGACGTCATTGAGGCGGGCCGCCAGCTGACCTACGGCGCCCTGAACCCCCATGACGTGCTTCGCATCCGGGGCGCGGACGCGGTGTACAACTACCTCATTCAGGAGGTCCTGCGGGTGTACCGCCAGCAGGGCGTGGACATCAACGATAAACACATCGAGGTCATTGTCCGCCAGATGATGCGGAAGGTCCGCCTGGAGGACGCGGGAGACACGAACCTGCTGGACGGCTCCATGGTGGACGTGCTGGAGCTGGAGAACGCCAACGAGGACATCCAGCGCCGGAACGCCGCCGGGGAGACCCAGGAGAACGGCGAGCCCCTGCGCCCCGCCGTGGGCACACAGCTGCTCATGGGCATTACCAAGGCGTCCCTGGCCACGGACTCTTTCCTCTCCGCCGCCTCCTTCCAGGAGACGACGAAGGTGCTGACGGAGGCCGCCATCAAGGGCAAGAGCGACCGCCTGGCGGGCTTGAAAGAGAATGTCATCATCGGCAAGCTCATTCCCGCCGGCACGGGCCTGACGGCCTATCACAACGCCGCCGAGGAGATTCTCCCCGAGGCGGAGGAGCCGGAGGAGACCCCGGAGCCCATCATCCTGGGCAACGCCGTGAGCACCGCGGCGGAGACCACACCCCTCTCCATGGATTGAGAATCCTCGTGAACGCAAAAAGCCGGGACCCCGTATGGGGTCCCGGTTCTTCTATTTATTTCATAGGGATAAGGAAGGCTCAGCCCTTCAAAATATCCGTGTTCCGGTACTGAATGGCCTCGGCCAGGTGGGCCGCCCCGATGTCCGGCTCCCCGTCCAGGTCGGCGATGGTTCGGGCCACCCGGAGAATCCGGTCGTGGGAGCGGGCCGTCAGCCCCATGCGCTGGAAGGCGTTCTTCATCAGCTGTTCCCCGGCCTCGTCCAGGCGGCAGAGAGTCCCCAGCTGGGCCGGGGAAATCTGGGCGTTGCAGGCCGCGCCGCTGCCCGCCAGGCGCTGGGCCTGGATGGCCCGGGCCGCGTCCACCCGGGCCTTGACCTGGGCGGAGGACTCCGGCGCTTCCCGGCGGCGCATGGCCTCGTACTCCACCGAGGGCACCGTCACATGGAGGTCGATCCGGTCCAGCAGGGGGCCGGAGATCTTCTCCACGTACCGCTCCCGGTCCCGGAGAGAGCAGGTGCAGCGCCGGTCCGGGTGGCCCCGCCAGCCGCAGCGGCAGGGGTTCATGGCGCAGACCAGCTGGAACCGGGCGGGGAGCCGCAGGGTGCCCCCGGCCCGGGAGATGGTGACCTCCCCGTCCTCCAGGGGCTGGCGGAGGACCTCCAGGGCGTCCCGGCGGAACTCCGGGAGCTCGTCCAGAAAGAGGACCCCGTTGTGGGCCAGGGAGATTTCCCCGGGCCGCATGGCGGGCCCGCCGCCGGTGAGGGCGGAGGCGGAGACGGTGTGGTGGGGACTGCGGAAGGGCCGCCGGGTCAATAGGGGGCGCTTCGGGTCCGCCAGCCCTGCCACAGACCACACGCCGGAGGCGGCCAGGGCCTCTTCCCGGGTCATGTCCGGCAGGATAGAGGGCAGGCGCTTGGCCAGCATGGACTTGCCCGCCCCGGGGGAGCCGATCATCAGCAGGTTGTGTCCCCCGGCGGCGGCGATCTCCAGGGCCCGCTTCACGTTCTCCTGGCCCATCACGTCCCGGAGGTCCAGGAGACCGTTTTCTCCCTCCTCCGGCGTCCAGGCCGGGGCGGGGGAGAGGGGCGTCTCTCCTCGCAGGTGGGCCGCCAGGGCCCCCACGTCCGGAACGCCGTAGACCGTCAGCCCTCCGGCCAGCGTCGCTTCCGCGGCGTTGTCCGCCGGGACGAAGAGCTGCCGGACCCCGGCTTTCTCCGCCGCCAGAGCCATGGGCAGCACGCCTGCCACGCTCCGCAGGGTCCCGCTGAGGGACAGCTCCCCGATGAAGGCCGCGTCCACCGGGGGCTCCGGCAGGTCTCCGTTCGCCGCCAGCAGCCCTACGAAGATGGGCAGGTCGTAGAGGGTCCCGGCTTTCTTCTGCCCGGCGGGAGCCAGGTTCACGGTGATGCGGCTGACGGGGAATTTCGCCCCGCAGTTCTTCACCGCCGCCCGGACCCGCTCCCGGGCCTCCCGGACGGCGGCGTCGGGCAGGCCCACCACGTCGAAGGCGGGCAGGCCCCCGGAGAGAAAGCACTCGGCGCTGACCTCGTAGCCCGAGACGCCGTTCAAGCCAAGGGAACGCACGGTGACCACCATAATTCCAACCTCCCGCAAGCGAAGCGCCGGAGCGCCGCTGTGTTTCTAGGAAATCATGATACCACAGATCGGAGGAAATGGAAAGCGGGGAGGGGAAATTTGCCGGAGCGATGAAATTTTATTCGTCAAGAAACCCTGGAAAAATTTGTGCAAAAAATAACGAAGTGGCGGTTTACACCGGCGAACCGCCGTGATATAATAAAACCGCATGGGGTTTGGCGGGAGAGAGCGCCGGTCCCTGTCTTGGAGAGATTGCCGTCTCCGGGCGGCAAATTTACAGGAGGTAAGTTTATGGCAAGAAAGTTCAAGTCCATGGACGGAAACAACGCGGCTGCGTATGTCAGCTACGCGTTCACCGAGGTGGCGGGCATCTACCCCATCACCCCGTCTTCGCCCATGGCAGACTTGGTCGACCAGTGGTCCGCCGCCGGTCAGAAAAACATCTTCGGCACTACGGTGAAGGTCTGCGAGATGCAGTCCGAGGCCGGCGCCTCCGGCACCGTCCACGGCTCCCTGGCCACCGGCGCGATGACCACCACCTACACCGCCTCTCAGGGCCTGCTGCTGATGATCCCCAACATGTACAAGATCGCTGGCGAGCTGCTGCCCTGCGTGTTCCACGTGTCCGCCCGTACCGTGTCCAGCCACGCGCTGAACATCTTCGGCGACCACTCCGACGTCATGGCCTGCCGCCAGACCGGCTTCGCCATGCTGGCCGAGGGCAGCGTGCAGGAGGTCATGGACCTGGCTCCCGTGGCCCATCTGGCCGCCATTGAGGGCCGCGTTCCCTTCCTGAACTTCTTCGACGGCTTCCGGACCTCCCACGAGATCCAGAAGGTGGCCGTGTGGGATTACGACGACCTGAAGGAAATGTGCGACATGGACGCCGTGGACGCCTTCCGCAAGCACGCGCTGAACCCCGAGCGGCCCAACATGCGGGGCTCTCACGAGAACGGCGACATCTTCTTCCAGCACCGCGAGGCCTGCAACCCCTACTACGACGCCCTGCCCGAGGTCGTTGAGAAGTACATGGGCAAGATCAACGAGAAGCTGGGCACCGACTACCAGCTCTTCAACTACTACGGCGCCCCCGACGCGGATCGGGTCATCATCGCCATGGGCTCCATCTGCGACGTGGCCGAGGAAGTCATCGACTACATGAACGCCCACGGCGAAAAAGTGGGCCTCATCAAGGTCCGGCTGTATCGCCCCTGGCGGGCCGACAAGCTGATCGCGGCCATTCCCGACACCTGCAAGAAGATCGCCGTGCTGGACCGCACCAAGGAGCCCGGCTCCCTGGGCGAGCCCCTGTACGTGGACGTGGTGGCCTCTCTGGCCAACGCCGGAAAGGGCGACATCACCGTCATCGGCGGCCGGTACGGCCTGGGCAGCAAGGACACCCCGCCCGCCAGCGTCTTCGCCGTCTATGAGGAGCTGACGAAGGCCGAGCCCAAGCGCCAGTTCACCATCGGCATCGTGGACGACGTGACTCACCTGTCTCTCGAGGAGAAGCCCGCCCCCAACACCGCCGCGGAAGGCACCATCGAGTGCAAGTTCTGGGGCCTGGGCGGCGACGGCACCGTGGGCGCCAACAAAAACTCCATCAAGATCATCGGAGACCATACGGACAAATACGTCCAGGCGTACTTCCAGTATGACTCCAAGAAGACCGGCGGCGTCACCGTCAGCCACCTGCGCTTCGGCGACAAGCCCATCCGTTCTCCTTACTATATCAACAAGGCCGACTTCGTGGCCTGCCATGTGCCCGCCTATATCATCAAGGCGTTCCCCATGGTCCGGGACGTGAAGGACGGAGGCACCTTCCTCATCAACTGCCAGTGGACCGATGAAGAGGTCAACAAGCACATGCCCGCCGTGGCAAAACGCTACATTGCGGCCCACAACATCCAGGTCTACACCATCAACGCCATCGACCTGGCCCGGGAAATCGGCATGGGCAAGCGGACCAACACCATTCTCCAGTCCGCCTTCTTCTCCCTGGCGAAGGTTATGCCCGAGTCCGAGGCCATCCAGTATATGAAGGACGCCGCCACCCACTCCTACCTGAAAAAGGGACAGGACGTGGTGGATATGAACCACAAGGCCATTGACGCCGGAGCCACCGCCTACAAGAAATTCGAGGTTCCCGCCGACTGGGCCGACGCTCAGGACGCCCCTGACACCACCGAGCTCAAGGGCCGCCCCGAGCTGGTGGAGCAGGTGAAGACCATCCTGAACCCCGTGGGCAAGATGGACGGCGACAGCCTCCCCGTCTCCGCCTTCGTCAAGCACGTGGACGGCCAGTTCGAGCTGGGCGCCGCCGCCTATGAGAAGCGGGGCGTGGCCGTCTCCGTTCCCACCTGGATGCCCGAGAACTGCATCCAGTGCAACCAGTGCGCCTATGTCTGCCCCCACGCCACGATCCGTCCCTATGCCATGACCGAGGAAGAGGCGGCCAACGCCCCCGCCGCGGCGAAAATCATCGACAAGACCGGAAAGGGCAAGGGCTACAAGTTCACCATCGCCGTCTCCCCGCTGGACTGCATGGGCTGCGGCGTCTGCGTGGGCGTCTGCCCGGGCCGCAAGGGCGAAAAGGCCCTGAAGATGGTGGCCCAGGAGCAGGAGGCCAAGCAGCAGGAGGTCTTCAACTACTGCGAGGCCAACGTGGCCGAGAAGAAGGACCTGCAGGACAACACGGTGCCCGGCAGCCAGTTCCACAAGCCGTTGCTTGAGTTCTCCGGCTCCTGCGCGGGCTGCGCCGAGACCAGCTATGCCCGTCTCGTCACCCAGCTCTTCGGCGACCGGATGTATATCTCCAACGCCACCGGCTGCTCCTCCATCTGGGGCGGACCCGCCGCCACCTCTCCCTACTGCACCAATAAGGACGGCCACGGCCCCGCCTGGTCCAACTCCCTGTTCGAGGACAACGCCGAGCACGGCCTGGGCATGTATCTGGGCCAGAAGGCCATCCGCGACAGCCTGAAGGCCAAGACCGAGGCCCTCATTGCGGTGCCTCACACCTACCAGGGCCTGAAGGACGCCGCCCAGAAGTGGCTGGACACCATGGAAGACGGCAAGGCCAACGCGGAAGCCACCAAGGAATATGTGAAGCTCTTGGAAGAGAGCATCATGACCGTGGACGACATCGTGGCCTTCACCGCCAGCCCCGACGCGGCCAAGGTCTTCGGCGACCAGCTGCCCAAGTTCCAGGCGCACGCCAAGGAGCTGAAGGAGTCCGGCGCGAAGTACTGCGACTGCGACGCCTGCAAGCTGGTTGCGGAAATCCTGAAGGACAAGGAGTACCTCTCCAAGAAGTCCCTGTGGATCTTCGGCGGCGACGGCTGGGCCTACGACATCGGCTTCGGCGGCGTGGACCACGTCCTGGCCTCCGGAAACGACGTCAACATCTTCGTCTTCGATACCGAGGTCTACTCCAACACCGGCGGCCAGGCCTCCAAGGCCTCCAACATCGGCCAGGTGGCCCAGTTCGCCGCGGCCGGCAAGGAGATCAAGAAAAAGTCCCTGGCGGAAATCGCCATGAGCTACGGCTATATCTATGTTGCCCAGGTGGCCATGGGCGCCAACCCCGCCCAGACCCTCAAGGCCATTCAGGAGGCCGAGGCCTATCCCGGCCCGTCCCTGATCATCGCCTACTCCCCCTGCGAGATGCACAGCATCAAGGGCGGCATGATGAACTGCCAGGCGGAAATGAAGAAGGCCGTGGAATGCGGCTACTGGAACCTGTTCCGCTTCAACCCCGCTGCCGAGGGTGCCAAGTTCACCCTGGATTCCAAGGAGCCCGCCGGCGGGTATCAGGAATTCCTGATGAACGAGGCCCGCTACAGCCGCCTGACCCGCGAGTTCCCCGACCGGGCCAGCGAGCTGTTCCAGCGCAACGAGAAGGCGGCTATGGACCGCTATCAGCACCTGCTCAAGCTGAAAGAAATGTATGCGGAGTGAGGCGTCGGAAATTCCGCCCGCTTCGCTTCCACCGCTGAAAGCGGCGAAAGCTCCGCTCTGCTCCATTCCCTCCGCCCCTTTTCAAGGGGGAGCAGGCTCCCCCTTGAGCAACCCCCACCCCCTGCGGGGGGACGGGAGACGTAGGACGAGAGAATGGTATCGGTAGAATTTTCAACAAAAGAGGACCACGGGCACTGCCCGTGGTCCTCTTTTCGACAGGGGGGCTGACCCCCAGGTCAGGCCATTTCCCCGGCGCCCTCCATTCACCCCATCAGCGCCGCCAGCGCCGCCGCCAGCTCCTCCCCCTGAGAGCGGGTGAGGCCCTTGGAAAAGTCCGCGTCGGAGGGCTGGAGAAGTCCGGCGTCCCAGATTTTAGACACCGTGTCCTGCTTCCAGCCCTGGGCCAGCTCCGCCGGAATGGGGCCCTGGCGGCGTTCCGCCGAATTTGGCAGGGTGAGGTCCAAGACCTCGGCCGTCCGGCCCAGGAAGACGGCGGCCTCCCGCCAGGTGATGGGCCGGGCGGCGGAGAAGGTCCCGTCCGCGCCGCCTTTGGCAATGCCCTCCGCCTTGGCCCAGGCCACGGCGGGGAGATACCACTCGATGCCAAAGTTGTCGGCGAAGGGCAGTTCCTCCCCGATTTCCACAGCGGGACTCCCCGCCGCTTTATAGAGCTGCCCGATGAACCGCCCTCGGGTCAGGGGCGCGTCATAGTGGTTGGCGGGGGCGAGCTGATTGTCCGGCGCGGTGAGGCACCATTCCACCAGACTGTCCTTTCCATCCAGCGTGTCCGCCAGCTCCTGGGGGACGTAGATATCCGGCGCCAAGGCCACGACGCCCCGGCCCGCCGCCGCGTCCAGCAGGGTGTTCAGGTCCAGATATTTGCTGGACACCTGCCCCCGGACCTTGGAGTTCGGCAGGGAGAAGGTCTTGACGGCCCCGAAGTGGCACACGCTGCCCCCGGCGTCCTCCCCGGCCAGAGCGCCGCCCATCTCCTGAATCTCCACGGCGTTGATGAGGGCGGAGGAGAAGGTGGCCTCCCCGATGAGGCCCACCAGCTTCGTTCCGCCGTCCATGGCTTCCCGCAGCACCTCGAACAGGGGCCAGATCACCCCATCGGACCCGCCGCCGTTGTTCCGCAGGTCCAGCAGGACCCGGCCGTAGTCCCCGGCCTCCAGGTCCTTTTTTACCAGGGCAGCGAAGTCCTCCATGGACAGGTCCTCCGCCTCCCGGCAGACGTTGTATTGAATGTAGTACACGTTCTCCGTCAGGGGTTTGGCGAAGTAGTAGGCGTCCTGCGCCGCCGTCTCCGGCTGGCCCTTGATGAGCTGGGAGATTTGCGCGATTTCCAGCTTGCCCATCTCCTCCATGCCCATGGGCTCCAGGCTGAGGGCCTTCTCGTTTTTCAGCGTGACGGTCAGCGGCTCCCCGGCCTCCACCAGGCCCAGGTACTCATAGATGTCCGCCACATTGCAGGCCTGCCGGAAGCTCCGCCGGAGGTGAACCGGGTTGTCGGCGGAGAACAGCGTTCCATAGGCCTCGATGATCTCTTCCACCGGCTTTCCCGCCAGTTCCGTGACCTCCCGGCAGAGGAGGTCCTTGTCCTCCGGCGCGGCGGCGGAGAGATACCAACTCTCCCCCCGCCGGACCAGGGCGAAGGGATAGGCCCGGAAATTTGCCAGGCTTCC
>CAMXKT010000078.1 GCA_947244595.1 uncultured Oscillibacter sp.
CCCCAGTCCCAGCTTCTCCGCGTGCTCCAGGCAGGACTGCCAGTGGGTGTCCGGGTGGGCCGCCTGGAAGACGTCCCCGCAGCCGCAGTCGAAGCCCTCGTCAAACAGCACGGAGCCCGGCATCGGGGGCTGAGAGACCACCGCGTCGGCGCAGGCCTGGTCCAGGGCCACCGGGTCGAAGGAGGCGAACATTCCCACGTCGGCGGCGATGGGCACGTCGTTTTCCCCGTGGCAGTCGCAGTTGGGGGAGACGTCCAGCACCAGGGAGACGTGGAAGCAGGGCCGCCCATCCACCACGGCCTTGGTGTACTCGGCAATTTTCTTGTTCAGGATGGTGGGGGCCTCGTCGTAGAGGCAGTCGATGGCGTCCTTGGGGCAGACGGCCAGGCACCGGCCGCAGCCCACGCACTTGTCCGTGTCGATGGAGGCTTTCCCGTCCGCACCGAACTGGGGCGCGCCGTGGGCGCAGATCTTGGCGCAGGCTTTGCAGCCGATGCACTTTTTCTCCTTCACGAAGGGCTTGCCGGAGTTGTGCTGCTCCATCTTGCCCGCCCGGGAGCCGCAGCCCATGCCGATGTTTTTCAGCGCTCCGCCCATGCCCGCCTGCTCGTGGCCCTTGAAGTGGGTGAGGCTGACGAACACGTCCGCGTCCATGACGGCCCGGCCGATCTTGGCCTCCTTCACGTACTCGCCGCCCTCCACGGGGACGGATACCTCGTCCGTTCCCTTCAGCCCGTCGGCGATGATGACGTGGCATCCGGTGGCATAGGGGTTGAAGCCGTTGACATAGGCGGACTCCAGGTGGTCCAGGGCGTTCTTCCGCCCGCCCACGTACAGGGTGTTGCAGTCCGTCAGGAAGGGCTTGCCCCCCTGGGACTTGATGAGGTCCGCCACGGCCCGGGCCCAGTTGGGCCGGAGGTAGGCCAGGTTCCCCGGCTCGCCGAAGTGCATCTTGACGGCGACAAATTTGTCCTCCATGTCGATCTCGCCGAATCCGGCGGTCATCATCAGCCGGGCCAGCTTCTGGGGCAGGTTCTCCCGCCAGCTGGGGCAGCGGAAGTCCGCGAAATAGACCTTTGACGTCTCAGCCATGTTCATCGTTCTCCTTTTTCCAGTTGTATTTCGGGTTCAAAAAAACCGGTTCGTTTGGCAAACAGTGTATCACATGGAGTATGGTCCATGTCAAGCCCTTTCCGGCGTTTGAATCCGGAATGTAAAAAAAGCGTTTTAGCGGTTGTATTCACCATCCGCTTGTGCTAAACTATAACGGATTATAATAAGATGAAAGTATACCCATTGCAGGAGGAAATTGGATGAAGATCGTTGTACTGGCCGGGGGCCTCTCCACCGAGCGGGCCGTCTCCCTGGTGACGGGCACCGGCATCTGCCGGGCGCTGCGGGAACGGGGCCACCGGGCCATTCTGGTAGATTTGTTTTTAGGCGTGGAGGAGCTCCCGGCGAACCCGGAAACCCTCTTCGACGCGGAGGACGGCCTGTGTCCCGACGTGAAAATCGAGACCACGGCCCCGGACCTGGAGGCCGTCCGGCGGAGCCGGAGGGACCAGAGCCCCCGGGTCTTCGGGCCCAATGTGCTGGAGCTGTGCCAGCGGGCGGACATCGTGTTCCTGGGCCTCCACGGCCGGGACGGGGAGGACGGCAGAGTCCAGGCGGCTTTGGAGCTGCTGGGCGTGCCCTACACCGGGTCCGGGTACCTGGCCTCCGGCGTTGCCATGGACAAGGCGGTGGCCAAGCGGGTCATGACCGCCGAGGGCGTCCCCACGCCCAAGTGGGGCGTGCTGGAGTACGGCCCCGAGGAGGCGTGCCGTCTGGCCCAGGAGCTGCCCATGCCCTGCGTGGTCAAGTGCACCACCGGCGGGTCCTCCCTGGGGGTTTTCCTGCCGGAGGACCGGGGCGAGCTCCGGGACGCGCTGATGAAAGTCCGCCAATACGGCGGAGAGGTCATCTGGGAGGAGCGGATCTACGGCCGGGAGCTGACGGTGGCGGTCCTGGGGGACCGGGCCCTGCCCGCCGTGGAGACCACCCCCGCCGGGAAGGACTTCGACTACGCCGCCAAGTACCAAAAGGGCGGCGCCCGGGAGGTCTGCCCCGCCCCGCTAAGCGAGACGGAGGCCGCCGCCGCCGGGGAACTGGCCCTTCGGGCCCACAAGGCCTTGGGGCTCCGGGTGTACTCCCGGACGGATATGATTCTCGACAAGGACGGAAAGCTCTGGTGCCTGGAGGCCAACTCCCTGCCGGGGATGACCCCCACCAGCTTCGTGCCCCAGGAGGCCGCCGCCGTAGGCATGAGCTACGGCGAGCTGTGCGAAGAGATCGTGCGATTGTCCCTGGACATCAAGCGCCGCTGATACATAAATCATAAAGAGAAAGCGCGCCCCTCGGGGCGCGGGGAGGACGATGGAATGGAGCCCATGACTGCTGGCCAGATCGCCGCCGCCGTGGACGGCGTGTGGCTGAACCCCGGAGAGAATGTCCCCGCCGTCACGGAGGTCTGCACCGACAGCCGCAAGCTGACGCCGGGCTGCCTCTTCCTGCCCTGGGTGGGAGAGCGGTTCGACGGACACGATTTTATCGACGCGGCCCTGGACGCCGGCGCGGCGGGGTGCCTCTGCGCCCGCACGCCGGGGACCCTCCGGGAGGATAAATTTTACATCCGGGTCCCGGACACCCGGCTGGCCCTCAAGGCCCTGGCCTCCGCCTACCGAGAGCGGTTTTCCATCCCGGTGATCCAGATCACCGGCAGCGTGGGGAAGACCACCACCAAGGAGATGATCGCCGCCGTGCTGGGGGCGAAATTCAAGGTCTGGAAAACCCCGGAGAACTACAACAACGACATAGGGACTCCCCTGACCCTGCTGGGCCTGACCCACGAGCACCAGGCGGCGGTCATTGAAACCGGTATGAACCACTTCGGGGAGATCGAGTACCTCACAGAGATGGTGAAACCGGACATCGCCGTCATCTCCAACATCGGAGACGCCCACATCGAGTACCTGGGGAGCCGCCAGGGCATCCTAAAAGCCAAGTGCGAGATCTTTTCCCACCTCAAAAAAGACGGCCTGGCCGTCCTGAACGGGGACGACGCGCTGCTGGACACCGTGGCGGTCCCCTTCCGGACCGTCCGCTGCGGCAAGTCGGAGCACTGCCAGGCCCGCATCACCGAGATCGCCGACTACGGCGTGGAGGGCATCCGCTGCACCGTGGCCACGGAGAAGGGCCTGTATCCCCTGAGCATCCCCGCCCCGGGAGAGCACATGGCCTACGCCGCCGCCATCGCCGCAGCGGTGGGAGAGGCCCTGGGCCTCAGCCGGGAGGAGATTGCCCGGGGCGCGGCCTCCTACGTCCCCACGGGAAGCCGCATGCGCATCCTCCGCCTGCCGGACCGGCGGATGATCCTGGACGACTGCTACAACGCCAACCCCCAGTCCGTGGCGGCGGCGCTGGAGATTCTGGCCCGGACGAACTGCGACAGGCGGGTGGCCGTCCTGGGCGACATGGGAGAACTGGGGGACATCCGGAGCCGGGCCCACTTCAACATGGGAGCCCTGGCCGCCATGCTGGGCGTGGATCTGGTGTTCGCCATCGGCAGTGGGGAGCTGGCGGGGAAGATCGCCGACGGCGTGGCCCTCAGCGGCGGATCCGTGCTGTACTTTCCCACCAAGGAGGAGGCCCTGCCGGAGCTCCGGCGGCAGCTGGGGCAGGAGGGGACCGTCATGCTGGTAAAGGCATCCCACGCCATGAAATTCGGCCGGCTGGTGGAACGGCTGCAGGAAACCTGAACGGAGAATGAACGACAGAATACTATGATTGAGATACAGATCAGCTCCCTGGTCAAGTCCTTCGAGGTGGGCCACAACGTTCTGGACGGCCTGACCTTTCAGATTGACCAGGGAGAGCGGGTGGGCCTGCTGGGCCGGAACGGCGCAGGCAAAACCACCCTGTTTCGCATATTGACGGGAGAGCTGGACCACGACGAGGGCCAGGTCTCCATCGCCGACCGCCACCGTCTGGGCCTCATCTCCCAGATCCCCGTGTACCCGGCGGGCTACACGGTGGAGGACGTGCTCCGCTCCGCCTTTCAGCGTCTGGAGAGTCTGGCAAAGGAGATGGAGGCCCTGGAGGGCCGCATGGCGGCGGGCGAGTCGGACCCGGCGCTGCTGCGGCGCTACGGGTCCCTGGCCGAGCGGTTCGAGGTCTTCGGGGGCTATGACACCGATGTGGCCGTGAACAAAATCGCCAACGGCCTCTCCATCTCCCCGGAGCAGCGGGAGCAGCTCTTCGACAGCCTCTCCGGCGGGGAGAAGACCCGGGTGAACCTGGGCCGCCTGATTCTGGAGGACACGGACATCCTGCTGCTGGACGAGCCCACCAACCACCTGGACCTCCACGCCACAGAGTGGCTGGAGGAATATATCCGGAGCTTCCGGGGCACCGTGGTGGCCATCTCCCACGACCGCTACTTCCTGGACCGAGTGGTGACCCGGGTCATTGAGATCGAGAACGGAAAAGCGGAGTTCTACAGCGGGAACTACAGCTTTTACGCCGTGGAGAAAGAGCGCCGCTATCAGGAGCGGCTGAAGCAGTACCAGAAGGAACAGGCAAAGATCGAGCAATTGGAAAAGGCGGCGGAACAGCTGCGGGTCTGGGCCTTCATGGGCATGGACAAAACCTACCGCCGGGCCGTGAACATTGAGCGGCGGATCGAGCGGATGCGCACCACCGCCAAGCCCACCAAGGCGAGGAAAATGGACGCCCGGTTCTCCACCGCCGAGTTCCACGGGGACGAGATGCTGGGCATCCGTAACGTTGGGAAGTCCTACGGGGACAAGCACCTCTTCGACAGCATCACCCTGAAAGTCGAAGGGGGCGAGCGCATTGCCCTCATCGGGGACAACGGGACGGGAAAGTCCACCCTGATCAAAATGATCATGGGGGAGCTCTACCCCGACGAGGGGCGGATCAAGCTGGGTCCCCAGGCCAAACCCGCCTACCTGCCCCAGATCATCCACTTCGATCACCCGGACTGGAACCTGGTGGAAAATATGATGGCCTCGAAACGGGGCCTCTCCGCCCAGAGCGCCCGAAACCGCCTGGCGGCCTATGACTTCCGGGGGGAGGACGTGTTCAAGCCCGTGTCGGTGCTCTCCGGCGGGGAGCAGAGCCGCCTGCGATTGTGCATGCTGATGGACGGGGAGATCAACCTCCTCATTCTGGACGAGCCCACGAACCACTTGGACATCGCCTCCCGGGAGTGGATTGAGGAGGCGGTGGAATCCTACGATGGAACCCTGCTCTTTGTCAGCCACGACCGGTACTTCATCAACCGCTTCGCCACCCGGATCTGGGAGCTGGCGGATGAGACCATTACAGATTACCCCTGCGGCTTCGCCCAGTACCGGCAGATGAAGGCCCAGGAGGAGGCGGCGAAAATTGAGCCGCCGAAGCCGGTAAAGGAGAAGGCCGAGCGCCCCGCCCGGGGCAACCGGGCCCAGCAGAACGCCCGCCGGCAGCTGACCATCTGCGAGCGGGACATCGCCAAGGCGGAGGAGCGGATCGCCGCCCTGGAGGCGGACATGGAGGCCGCCGCCTGCGACTACGAGAGGCTGACCGCCCTGACGGAGGAGCGGGAGGCCGCCCAGGCGGAGCTGGACGCCCTCTATGAGAAGTGGGAACAGCTCAGCGAGGAGGCCGGGGAGGCATGACGGCAAAAAAACTTTGCCGGATCGGCCTGCTGGCCCTGGTCTGGGCGGGACTGGCCCTGGTGTTCATCCCCAACGGAATGCGCTTTACCGGTTATCTCTTGCTGGGCATCGCTGCAGTCTGGGACACCGGATTGCACTTGCGCCGCTGGGGTGAAAAATCCCGGCCGGGGAAGATTTGTTACCGCGTTTTTCTCGCAGGACTGGGCCTTGGTGTCGTGTGCCTGGTGAGCATCGAGACCGCCATCATCTTCCGGGGAGAGGCGGACAACTCCGCTATTCCTGTAGACGCGGTCATCGTCCTGGGGGCCGGGGTCAACGGCGAAACGCCCTCGGCGGCCCTTTGGAGCCGGATTCAGGCGGCGGAAGCCTATTTGGAAAAGCACCCGGACATCCCGGTGGTCCTCTCCGGCGGTATGGGTCCTGGGGAGGATATTTCCGAGGCAGAGGCCATGCGCCGGGCGCTGTGGGGAGAGGACGAGGCGGAAAACGCCCGCTTCCTTCTGGAGGACCGGTCCACCAGCACGGCGGAGAACTTCCGGTTCTCCAAGGCCCTGCTGGAGGAACACGGTCTGGACACGGAGACGGCGGCCGTCGCCGTGGTGACCAACGATTTCCACTGCTTCCGGGCCCACATGATCGCCCAAAAGCAGGGACTGCGCATCATCGACGTCCCGGCGGAGCTGCCCTGGTGGTGGCTCACCGCCAACTACTATTTGCGAGAGGCCTTCGCCGTGGTGAAGACGGCCCTCTTTGACTGATCAAAAGGAGATGAACGCCAAGTGGCATGGAACAATGTGCTATGCGTGTACTACTCCCGGACGGGGAACACGCGGACGGCCATGGAGGAGATCGCCAAGGCCCTGGGGGCCGAGCTGGTGGAGCTCCAGGACAGCGTGGACCGCAGCGGCTGGGGCGGCTGGCTCCGGTGCGGCGTGGACGCCATGCGCCGGACCCTGCCCCCGGTGAAATGCTCCGCCCGGTTTCCTTTGACGGACTACCGGCTGGTCATCGTGGGATCCCCGGTGTGGGCGGGGCGGTGCAGCTCCGTGGTCCGGAGTTTTTTGAAGGAAAATGGGAAACATATCCGCAACGCCTCCTACGTGCTGACCCGGGGCTGTGAGGACAAGAACGAGGAGATCTTCGAGCAGATGGACGCCTACGTCCCCTGTGGTCACCGGACGGCGGTGTCCCTGCGGAGCGGTTCCGTGGGCTACGCCTTCTGGCAGGAGGAATTCCTCCGCCAGACCCAGGAGTTTCTGCAGACCACAGGCCGCTAGGCCCTCCCTCAAAGCGGTGAACTTTTTGATCCGGGAGGGATAGAATGCTGGAAAAATTAAAAGAGCTGGCCCTCCGCCGGGAGGACCTGGAAGCCCAGCTGGCGGACCCCGCCGTCTACGGCGACGGGAAAAAACTGGCGGCCATCCAGCGGGAGCTGAAGGAGCTGACGCCGGTGGTGGAGGCGGACCGGGCCCTGAAAGCGGCGGAGCGCCGCCGGGAGGAGGCGGAGGCCCTGCTCCGGGACCCGGAGCTGAAGGCCCTGGCCCAGGAGGAGCTGACCGCCGCCAAGGCGGAGGCGGAGGCGCTCCGGGAGGAGCTGAAACGCCTCCTCCTGCCCCGGGACCCCAACGATGGGCGGAACGTCATCCTGGAGATCCGGGCCGGTGTGGGCGGCGAGGAGGCGGCCCTCTTCGCCGGGGAACTTTTACGGATGTACACCATGTACGCCCAGCGCCGGGGCTGGAAGACGGAACTCCTCAGCGCCAACGAGACGGAGTTGGGGGGCGTGAAGGAGTGCGGCGTCCTCATCGAGGGAGAGGACGTGTTCTCCCGCCTGAAATTCGAGAGCGGCGTCCACCAGGTGAAGCGGGTCCCCGAGACGGAATCCAGCGGCCGCATCCAGACCAGCACCGCCACGGTGGCCGTGCTGCCGGAGGCGGAGGAAGTGGAGGTGGACATTGACCCGGCGGACCTCCAAATCGACACCTACCGCGCCTCCGGCGCGGGGGGGCAGCACATCAACAAGACGGAGTCCGCCATCCGCATCACCCACCTGCCCACGGGGACGGTGGTGACCTGCCAGGACGAGCGGAGCCAGTACAAGAACCGGGACAAGGCCATGCGGGTCCTCCGCTCCCGGCTCTGCCAGCGGGAACGGGAGAAACAGGACGCCGCCGCCGCCTCAGAGCGCAGGAGCCAGGTGGGCGGCGCATGGCGTAGCGAGAAGGTCCGGACCTACCGCTTTTTGCAAAGCCAGGTGGTGGAGCACCGGATCGGACTGACGGTGTACCGCCTGGACGCAGTGCTGAACGGGGATCTGGACGAGATCATCGACGCCCTGGCGGCGGCGGACACGGCGGAGCGGCTGAAAGGCGGCGGAGACTGAGAAGGCCGGGCCGCGAAACGGTTTTGCGGTATGAAAAAGCGGGCGGGAGCCCGGATGGAGAGATAGAGGCGAAGAATATGCAGACAATCTATTACGACTTGCGGGACACCAAGGGACAGCAGAAGGAGATCGAGGACAAGATTTCCGCCGCCGCCAAGATTCTTCGGGAGGGGGGCCTGGTGGGCATCCCCACAGAGACGGTGTACGGCCTGGGAGCCGACGGGACCAATCCCGCCGCCGTCCGGCGCATCTTTGAGGTGAAGGGGCGCCCCCAGGACAACCCCCTGATTCTCCATGTCACCGGGGCCCAGTGGCTGCCCCGGTACTGCGCGGACATCCCCCCGGTGGCCTACACCCTGGCGCGGAAATTCTGGCCGGGTCCTCTGACCATGATCTTAAAGCGCCAGCCCACGGTTCCTGATGAAACCACGGCGGGCCTGGACACCGTGGGGGTCCGCTGCCCCAACCACCCCGTCACCCTGGCCATCATCCGGGAGGCTGGTATGGCCATCGCCGCTCCCAGCGCCAACACCTCCGGCCGGCCCAGCTGCACTTCGGCCCAGGACGTGCTGGAGGACGTGGGGGGCCGGATCGACATGGTCATCGACGGCGGAAGCTGCGCCGTGGGCGTGGAATCCACCGTGCTGGACCTGACCCGGGAGCCCCCCCGGCTCCTGCGCCCCGGCGGGCTGCCGGTGGAGGACATCGAGCGCCTCATCGGCCACGTGGACGTGGACCGGGCGGT
>CAMXKT010000079.1 GCA_947244595.1 uncultured Oscillibacter sp.
CCCGGCCCAGGCGGCGGATGGCCCCGCTTTGGTAGAGCAGGGCCTCGGAGAGGGTAGTTTTCCCGGCGTCCACGTGGGCCAGGACGCCCATGACCAGTTTGTTCATGCCGTCGCTCCTGTCGTGAGAAAGTGGCCTGCCGTCAGCAAGGCGTAGATCGCGGGCTGGTGAAGCATATAGATGAGGAGAGAATGGCGGCCCATGGCCGTCACCAGGGGGACCGGGTGGATCTCCCTGGTCTCCTCCGGCCGGAGGCGGAAGAGAAACCACCCCGTCAGGAAGAGGAAACCCCAGGGGAGGAGGGAAAAATAGTCCGTGGAGAAGAAGTCCGTCGGGGGAAAGCCCAGCAGGGCGGTGAAGTGGTCCCAGTACAGCCCCGCCGGAAGGGCGGCGATATGCAACCCCTCAAAGCCCAAAAATCCGGCGTTCACGTCCCGGGTCAAAAGGAACAGCAGGAAGCTCCCCGCCGCCCCCGCCTGGGCGGGGACGCGCTCCAGCGCCGGGGCCAGGGGAATCAGCAGCAGGGAGGAGGCCCCCAGCAGGGTCAGCACGCCGCAGAAAACCAGATTCCCGGGCATGAAAAACCAGGTGACGGCGGTGATCAGCGCTCCGCAGAGGAAGACCGTCAGCCCCCGGCGGAGCTGACGGCGGCCCAGGGCCCAGCAGTACCCGGAGAGGAGGATAAAGGTCCAACAGATGCTCTGCTGCCAGATGTGGGCGGCGAAGCCGTGATACCAGGGCCAGTCCGCGCCGAACATGTGGACCATATCCCAGCTGGCGTGATAGAGGATCATACTGACCAGGGCGAGGCCCCGGATGGTGTCCAGGACCTGATAGCGGCGGCGTTCCAAGGCGGGGCCTCCTTTCCGGCGGTTTTGAAAAAGGGGGAGCGCCGCTCCCCCCTTTCAGGTCTCGTTAATAAGCCACGCCCCAATAGATGTCGGTGGCGCACTTCTTGCCGCACACGGGGCACACGCCCTCCGTGCCGCTCTGCCGCAGGGGCATGCAGCGGGAGCTGACCCCGGCCCGCTCCTTCATGGCCAATTCGCACTCCAGGGAACCGCACCACTTGGACCGCAGGAAACCGCCCTTGCCCTCGGCAATGGCCTTGGCCTCCTCGGGAGAGGCGATGTCGAAGGTGTTGTCCTCCCGGTTTTTCAATGCCTGCGCGTACATGTTGTCGTGGACCGCGTCCAGGAGCTTCTTTACCGTCTCTTCCAGCGACCCCAGGGGAACAAACACCTTCTCCCCGGTGTCCCGGCGGGCGATGACGCACTGTTCCTTCTCCATGTCCTTGGGCCCGATCTCCACCCGCAGGGGCACGCCCTTCATCTCATATTCGGCGAACTTCCAGCCGGGGGAGTTGTCGGAATCGTCCATCTTGGAGCGGACGCCCGCGGCCTTCAGCCGGTCCCGGAGGGACGCGGCGGCGTCCAGCACGCCGGGCTTGTGAGCCGCCACAGGGATAACCACCGCCTGAATGGGGGCCACCCGGGGGGGCAGAACCAGGCCGTTGTCGTCTCCGTGGGTCATGATGATGCCGCCGATCATCCGGGTGGAGACGCCCCAGCTGGTCTGATGGGGGTGGTGGAGCTGGTTGTCCTTCCCGGTGTAGGTGATGTCGAAGGCCTTGGCAAAGCCGTCCCCGAAGTAGTGGCTGGTCCCCGCCTGCAGGGCCTTGTGGTCGTGCATCATGCACTCCACGGTGTAGGTCTCCTCGGCTCCTTTGAACTTCTCCTTGTCCGTCTTCCGGCCCCGGAGAACGGGCATGGCCAGGAAGTTTTCCATGAAGTCCGCGTAGACGTTCAGCATCCGCATGGTCTCTTCCCGGGCCTCGGCCTCGTCCACGTGCATGGTGTGGCCCTCCTGCCAGAGGAACTCCCGGTGCCGCAGGAAGGGGCGGGAGGTCTTCTCCCAGCGGAGCACGCTGCACCACTGGTTATAAAGCTTCGGGAGGTCCCGCCAGGAGTGGATGATATTGGCGTAGTGCTCGCAGAAGAGGGTCTCGGAGGTGGGGCGGACGCAGAGGCGGTCCTCTAATTTCTCACTGCCGCCCACGGTAATCCAGGCGCACTCCGGGGCGAAGCCCTCCACGTGGTCCTTCTCCCTCTGGAGAAGGGACTCGGGGATCAGCACGGGGAGGTACACGTTCTCGTGGCCCGTCTCCTTGAAGCGGCGGTCCAGCTCGTTCTGGATGTTCTCCCAGATGGCGTAGCCATAGGGCCGGTAAATGAACATGCCCTTGACGGAGGTATAGTCGATAAGCTCCGCTTTCTTGCAGACGTCGGTGTACCACTGGGCGAAGTCCGCGTCCCGGGCGGTGATGGCGTCCACTTGTCTTTGATCCTTAGCCATAGCGTTTTCGTTCCTTTCCTGTTTAGGGTCCCAAAATAACTACATTATTTTATCCGCCCGGGGCGGGATTGTCAACGGGTTTCCCCTGGTTTCCGCTCCGTTTTAACAAGAAAAAGAGGCTCCGCCCTTGAGCCCGTTGCAATTTTCGCCATGTTGTGGTATCGTACCCTCAGCAGGAAGGGCGGGGCCAGCTCCGAAAGGAGGGCGGCCCATGGGTATTACAGAAACCATCGCGTTACTTATGCTCGTGCTTGCGGCTGTTTCTCTGGGTCTCCAGATAAAGAAATAACCGCCCCCCGGCATTAGCGAGAAGCGGCAATTTCAAGCTCTAAACTTGTCAAGTTGGCCGTCTCTCTGCTAGCACCAGAGGGAACGCCCTTCCTGCTTAGTATATCCAAGCGCCCCGGAGTTGTCAAGAGGCTCCGGGGCGCTTTTTCGTCCTCAGCGCCCCGGCAGGGGAAAGGCCCGCATGATGACCCGGCCGAAGCAGACCAGCCCTCTTCCCCCGGCGGCGGCCAGCACCACGTCCGCGTCCGCCCGGGCCCGGTTCAGGGAAAAGAGGTACACGATGCCCGCCGGGTCCTTGTAATACTGCTTGCACAGAATGTCCCCGTCCACACAGAAGATGCCCACGTCCCCGGCCTTCAGCGGGTCCCGGTTCACATAGGCCACGGACCCGTCGGCGATATAGGGGGCCATGGAGTCCCCCTGAATCCGCACGGCGAATTCCGCCGCCGGAGGCACGTCCCCCGTGACGGGAATGAGGTCATAGTCCTCCCCGAAGGCCGGAGCGGCGTACCCGGCGGCGGCGGGACTGCGATAGAGCGGAATCATCCTGGACTCTACGGCCCCGGGCCCCGCCTCCGCCTCGTCCCGGTAGGCGCACAGCGCCTCCACCATGGTCCGCACTGTCTCCCGCCCCAGGGCGGACAACCCCCGATAGCCCTCCAGCAGCCTCTGCTCCTTCGGGTCTAGGGCCCCCTTGTTGAACTGGAAGCTGTCCTGAAACAGTGTGTTGGGGTCCACCTCCAGGGAGTCGAAGAGCCGCAGCATGATCTCCTCTTTGGGAAAGCTCACTCCCGTCTCATAGTTCCCCACCGCAGAGGGAGAGACTCCCAATAAGGCGGCCAGCTCCACCCGCGTCATATCCAATTCCCCCCGCCGGGCCCGCATTCTCTCCCCAAACGACATCCCCGCACCTCCCTTTCCTTTTCCCCATCTTACCAGTCCGTCAAAGCCCTGTCAATCTTTTTTACAAGAATCTTGTAAAAACCCCTTGACATACTAGAACATATGTGCTACTTTATAGTCACCGCCAAGTTTCTTGTAATTTCCACTCTCCCGACTCCCGCCGCCAGCGCAGCACCGCGGCGCGTCCCTCGTCTCCCGTCCCCCCGTCCCTCGTCCCCCGTAAAAAAATCAGCCGTGAACCCAACAACGCCCCCGCAAGGGGGACGCCGCATCCGTAAGGCGGCAGAGCCGCCAACGGCTGCGCTGTGGTTCACGGCTGAAAGCGAGGGAAAAGTCCGTCCGGCGCATGAAAAAAGCCCTAAGGCTTTTTTCATCGCCTTAGGGCTTTTCCCGAGCTGGTGGGGGAAGGTGGATTCGAACCACCGAAGTCAGTGACAACAGATTTACAGTCTGCCCCATTTGACCGCTCTGGAATTCCCCCCTATTCAATTGCGCGTTGGAAAGAAGGTGGAGCTGGTGGACGGACTCGAACCCCCGGCCTGCTGATTACAAATCAGCTGCTCTACCAACTGAGCTACACCAGCAGTTCCAACAGCAGTGTTTATTCTAGCAGACGAGTTTCCGTTTGTCAACAAAAATTTTTCCGTTTTCCCCGGTTTTTTCAAAGGAGAGAATCTGCATGACAACTACAAAACGCCGCCCCCAGCGATGGGTCCTGCGCTGCACGCTGTGCGGCCGGGAGATCCTCCGGGGCGAGGAGTACTGGTCCTGTAACGGGCTTCTTGCCTGCGGAGACTGCTTACCGGATCTGGCCCGGCGGGAGCTGGCTCCCTGCCGGGAGATCCGGGGAAGGGAGGCCCGGCCATGACCCTTTTGGAAATGTCGGCCTCCTACCGCCGCAGCGCTGACGCCATCCACGGGCGCATCGTGGAACTGCGGGGCCTGGAGCGGGCCCAGGAGGACCCGGAGGCGGCTTTCCGCCTCCACCGGCGCATCGACGAGCTGACCCCCCTCTGGCGGGAGGCCCGGGAACTGGCGGTCCTGACCGCCCATTACTATGACAGGAGCTATCACAAGCATGAGAAATACACGCTATGAAGGGCCCTTCGACACCAGGGCCAGCGAGTGGATTGGGGACCTGACGGTCTGGAACCGCCAAAACGCCGCGGACAACAGCGAGCGTCTGGAGCGCCTCCGGAGGAATCTCCGCCAGGCCCGGGAACGGGAGCTCACCCCCCGCCAGCGGCAGCTGCTGGAGCTCTACTTCGACCAGGGCATGAGCATCCCCCAGATTGCGGGGGAACTGGGGCTGAACCGCTCCACCGTCTCCCGGACCCTCCGGCGGGCCAAGGACCGTCTCTACCGGTGCCTCCGCTATTCTTTGTAGACTTTCCACGGGAAATACCAGGATTTTCCTGCCGTTTCGTCCATTCTGTCCCGCTTTTCCTCTTGCGGTTTCTCCCGGAAGCGGATATAATCAAAGCCAGCGTTCAAACGCGAAACACAAATACCGTCCCGCGCCGGGACGGGCGGGTGAGGCCGGCGAAAACGCCGGACCGGGAGGAACGACATGAAGGACATGATCTACAATTCCCTGCACCACCGCTGGCTGCGGCTGCTGGCCGCCATGCTGGGGGAGGGCGTGGTGGCTCTGGCGCTGCGGCTCTTCATCGTGCCGCTGGGGCTGTACTCCGGCGGGCTCATGGGCCTGTGCCAGCTGATCCGCACCCTGCTCCACAACACCCTGGGCCTGGAGACGGACATCGCGGGCGTTCTCTATTTCCTCAGCAACATCCCCATCCTGCTGCTGGGCTGGAAGACCCTGGGCCCCAGGATGACCTTCAAGACCATCGCCTGCACGGTATCTTTCTCCTTCTTCTACAGCATTATTCCCTCGCCCTCCGTTCCCATCGTGGACGATTACCTGACCTCCTGCCTGCTGGGGGGCATCATCGTGGGCACCGCCAGCGGCATCGTGCTGACCTGCGGCGGCAGCGGCGGCGGGCTGGACATCGTGGGCCTGTGCCTGAGCAAGCGGGGCAGCCGCTTCACCGTGGGCAAGTTCTCCCTGACCTTCAACTTTTTCCTTTACGCCGCCTGCCTGATCCTCTTTGTCCCGGAGGTGGCCATCTACTCCGTCATCTACAACTTCTTCTCCGCCATGGTGCTGGACCGGATGCACCAGCAGAACGTGAACGTCCAGGCCATGATCTTCACCAAGGAAGACGAAAAGGAGCTGGGGCGCTTCATCATCGAGAAGCTGGGCCGGAGCGTCACCTACTGGGAGGGCGTCGGCGCATACAGCGGCAAGGGGCTCCACGTGTTGGTGGTGTGCCTGTCCAAGTTTGAGATCGAGGAGCTGCTCCACGCCGTCCACGAGCGGGACGACCACGCCTTTGTCACCGTGCAGGAGCGGGTCCGGGTCTTCGGAAACTTCGTGCGGAAGCTGGAGTGACGGGGACCGGCGGCAATTCAAAAAAGGGCGGACCCACAGGTCCGCCCTTCTTTCATGCCCCGGGGCTCTGTTCGATCTCCACCACCCGCAGGGTCTCCCCCTCCACGGAGAAGCGCACCTCCAGTCCGGCGAAGCCGAAGCCGTAGATCCGCTCTGGATCTGTCTGATACCTGGGCCGGGGATCCAGGGCCAGCACAGAGCGCAGGGCCTCCCGCCGGTCCGGTGGGACCTTTTCCCAGAGCTCCGCAGGACAATCCACCGTCAGCGCCTCCCGGCTGGGGGACGCGGAGGCGAAGCCTCCCACCGCCTCGGGGCGGCAGTCGGCGTAGGGAAGGTAGGGCTTGATATCCAAAATGGGCGTGCCGTCCATCAGGTCCGCTCCCCGGACCCGGAGGACGGTTCCCCACTCCCGGGTCTCCTCCACCCCCGCCAAGGTCACGGCGGACAGGGCGATGGGGTTGGGCCGGAAGGGAGACCGGGTGGCGAAGACCCCCAGCCGGGCATTTCCCCCCAGCCGGGGCGGACGGACCGTAGGGGACCAGTCCTTCCGGACGGCCTGGTCGAAAACCCACACTAACCAGACGTGGGAAAAGCCCTCCAGCCCCCGGAGGGCGGCGGGGTTTCGGTACTCCGGCTCGAAGACCACCAGGGCCTCCAGCGTCTCCACCAGGCCGCTCTGGCGGGGAACGCCGAATTTCCCGGCGAAATCGCTGTGGATCCGGGCCACGGTTTTCATGGAAAATTCCTGGGACATGGACGGGCCTCCTTTTCCTGTTTTCCGCATATCATATAGTATACCGGAGACGAAGGAAAAAGAAAAGCCCGTTATGTAGCCGGACCGCCGAGGGGACCCGGGGATCCTTTCGGCAGTCCGGCTGGGGTCCTTAGAACTCGCCGCCGATGGCGTTTCCAGCCCTGTCCAGGGCGCTCCGGGCGTCGTCCATCAGGCCGTCCCCGGAAGAGCCGCCGTTTACCGAGCCGCTCCCCGCGGAGCCGTTTCCGGTTCCATAGTTCCCGTCGCTTCCAACAGAACCGCTTCCGGCCGTGCTCCCGCCGGTCACGCTTCC
This sequence comes from uncultured Oscillibacter sp., assembly GCA_947244595.1. GTDB lineage: Bacteria > Bacillota > Clostridia > Oscillospirales > Oscillospiraceae > Oscillibacter. Next base: position 7,067 of record CAMXKT010000079.1, read on the forward strand.
GCCGTTGACGGATCCGCTTCCAGCCGTGTTCCCGGTCTGGCCGGTGGAGCCGTAATCATCCACATTGCCAGTGGTCTGGCCGCCGCCGCAGGCAGTCAGGCAGAACGCCAGCAGCAGGGACGCCAGCAGGCACATCAGAGTATTTTTCATTGAGATACTCCTCCTTCGATCTTTCCGGTCCGGGATCCCGCCGGTCCGGCGGGATCCCAAACCTCCCCGTCAAAGAAGTCCACGAGCCGCGGCCCCTGAGCCGCTTTGACGGGCCGCGGAGCGGGAACGCCGCTCCGTGTTCACGATACCCAAGCGCTATTGTCCCCGATCCGCCCCGGGCAAACCATGGTACTTTCCGGGGACGGAGGCTTTTTATAGAAGTCCGGGAAATTTTCGGTATCAGACGCCGCCGGGATACATATTATAAGCAGGGAATGTCTTCCGGCGCGGATTTCAGCCGTGTTTCCTCCGGTTTCCCCTGGAAGACTCTTAAATTTTCAGCGAAATGACGTATAATTTTCTGAAAAATTGGAGTAAACTAACAAAAAGAACTTTACTGGCGAGAAAAATTTTTTGAAATGTTTGTGCAATTCTCCATTGACGGGAGACCAAAAAGCGGTTATGATGGTAAAGGAAAGACTCGTGGTCAACCATTGATTTGATTTGACACAAAAAAGGAGAGCTGCAACATGTACACGCAGGAAATCACTGTTAACAACGAAGTTGGTTTGCACGCCCGCCCCGCCACGTTCTTTATCCAGAAGGCCAACGAGTTTAAGAGCGGCATCTGGGTCGAGAAGGAGGATCGCCGCGTGAATGCCAAGAGCCTCTTGGGCGTGCTGTCCCTGGGCATTGTGAAGGGCACCCCCATCACCCTGATCGCCGACGGCAGCGATGAGAAAGAGGCGGTCACCGCTTTGGTGGACCTGGTGAAAGACAACTTCGGAGAGTAAATGAACCGCCCCCGTGCTGCCTGTCAGCGCGGGGTGGTCTTTTTTTATTGGGCGCGGGCCCCGCAAGGACGGTCCTTCCGCCGGAGCACATCCCACCTTGAGAGGAGGCAAACCCATGACCAGGGACGAACTGAAGGAAAAGGCGGGCGACCTGCCCCTGCTGCCGGGGGTCTATCTGATGATGGACAAGACCGGAAAGGTCATCTACGTGGGCAAGGCGAAAAAGCTTAAAAACCGAGTCAGCCAGTACTTCCAGGACAGCGCCTCCCACACAGCAAAGACCCGGCAGATGGTCTCCCAGATCGACCATTTCGACACCATCTTCGTCTCCA
>CAMXKT010000080.1 GCA_947244595.1 uncultured Oscillibacter sp.
AGCGGCGTGGGCTGGCTGGCGGTGGCCCTGGTCATCTTCTGCATGTGGCGGCCCCTGTCCGCCATCTGGGGCTCCGTGCTCTTCGGGGCGCTGATGATCCTGTATCTCCGGCTGGTGCTGCCCTTTGTGCCCACCCAGATCTATAAGATTCTGCCCTATGTGGTGACGGTGGTCGTGCTGATCCTCTCCAGCATGCGCAACAACAAGGAGAAGCAGCCTCCCGCCAGCCTGGGGCTGGCCTACTTCCGGGAGGAGCGGTAAAATCGGTCCTGCCGAATGATTCCGTTAACGGCGGCCTTGGCGGGCCCGGCGCAGGGCCGGCCCACAGGGCCGTCGTTGTTGTTGACACGGAGGGGACTTTCCGATATAATGAAACCTCTGTAAATTATGACAGGAGGCAGATCGTGTCATGAAGCAATTCTACGGAATGAGTCAACGGGGGAACTTGGACGAGGCCCTCAGCGGACTGCGGGACCCTGAGTTTATTATGCTGCTGTCCAATAACAACCAGTTCGAGGCCCACGTCAAGGCCTTGGAGCAGCGCTTCCCCGGCGTGCCCAGCATCGGATGTATTGGTATGTGCTATCAGACCGCTGTGGTGGAAAATGGCGTGGGGATCATCGCTTTCTCCGGCGGCGTCACCGCCGCCGCAGGCGTTTTAGAGGAAGTGTCCACTATGCCGGTGAAGTATATCCAGCGCCTGGAACGGGATATGAAGGCGGTAGGGGGTACCGGAGAGGACACTGTGTGTATCGATTTCTGCGCCGGAAACGACGCCTGCGTACTGACCACCATCCATACGGTCCTGCGCAGCCGGGGCGTCTCCCTGGTGGGGGGCACCGGCGGAGAGGGCCGGGTCTCCGCCAACGGCCGGGTCTATCCGGACGCCGTGGCCTACGCCCTGGTGCGAAACCGGGGCGGCCGGGTGAAGACCTACAAAGAGAATATCTACCACCAGATGGGAGATTATCGCTTCATTGCGTCTAACACGGACCGGGCCAACTACATACTGGGTTCCCTGAACGGAAAGCCCGCCAAGCAGGTCTACAAGAGCATTCTCCACGTGACGGACGAGGAGATTCTGACCCGGACCTTCCAGAATCCCTTTGGCAAAATCAACGGGGACGACACCTGTATCATCTCCATCAAGGAGGTCCACGGAAACGCCCTGGCCTGCTTCCGGCAGGTCAATGACTCCGACGTATTGATTCTCCTGGAGCTGGGGGACTATCAGGCCATCACCCGGAGCACCATCCAGCAGATTCAGCGGGAGTTCCCCCGGCGCTCGGCGGTCTTTTCCGTGAACTGCTTGTTCCGGTACAAGCTGTTCTCCGAGCGCGGCTATATGCAGACCTACCTTCGGGAGATGGGGGCCTTAGGCTGCCATGCGGGTTTCGTAGGCTATGGAGAGCACTACAATAACCGCTTTGTCAACCAGTCCATGACCTGCGTGGTCTTTGAGTAAGGGGGAGTCGGGATGTTATTCGCAGGAAAAAACCGGCGGGGGCCGGACCGGCCTCAGGAGGAAAAGAGCCTTTATCCCGTCCTCCATGTGGCGGACAGCTTAAAGGAATACCAAAGGGAGCTGGTAAAAAAAGAGGTGGCCTCTCTCTCGGAATTGAGTCTGGTGGGCTCCACCTTTTCCGGCGTGCTGAAAGAGGCGGACCACTTTCAGGAGGAGCTGCAAAAGCTGGGAGAGTCCTTTTCTAATATTGACGCCGCCGCAGGGCAGTTTGCGCAGGTGCGGGAAGAGATCGGCGGTACGGTCTCCGAGGCCCAGGGGCTGATGGAGGAGCTGAAAAGCACCTCTATGAAGATACAGGAGTCCTATGATGAGATGTCGGGCATCTTCGGGAACCTGGAATCCGCCATCCGGGGTATCCAGCAGTGCATGGGGAAGATCGTCTCCATCGCGGACCAGACCAATATCCTGGCCATCAACGCCTCCATTGAGGCGGCTCGGGCTGGAGTGGAGGGCCGGGGGTTCGCCGTGGTGGCTGCCCAGGTAAAGGAGCTGGCCAAGGAGATCAAGCAGCTGGCCGGGGAGGTGGACACCGGTGTGTGCGATGTGGAGGCCCGGGCGGGAGAGCTCAGCAGCAGTATCCAGTCCTCTCAGCAGACCCTGGGCTTGGGCGTGGGCGTTGTGGGCCAGACCGGCGAGAGCTTCCGCAGGATCATCGCCACCGCCGAGGACTCGGCCGCTGTGCAGACGGAGATTTCCGGGGTCATTCAGGCATCCCAGCAGGAGCTGGCGGTACTCTGCCAGTTCTTTGACGGCATCAAAGACCAGTATCAGGAAGTGGTCCGGCACATTGATCAGGCCAGCCGCCTGGGCACCACCAAGAGCGCCATGTTTGAGGACATGGACAACATGATTTCCCAGATCCCGCCCGTTGTCAAGGACCTGGAGGCGGGGGACCGCCGGTGATACCAAAGACAGAAAAGGCGGCGGACGCAACGCGTCCGCCGCCTTGGTTTTTCGAAAGGCGAGGAAGGGCGATTCATTGGGAGGGAAGGGCTTCCATCACATGAGAACAATCTCGCCGCATACCATCTTAGCCACGCACTGGTGGGTTTCCTGGCGCAGACGGAGGAACTCGTCTCCCATGTTGATCTCTGTGCCCGCGTAAGCCACGCCGCACTCCATTCGCCCGGCGTCCTGGTCCTTTTGATCCTTCAGTTCCTCCCGGGCGGTCTCCATTTCCTCCTCCAGCCGCTTGAGCCGGAGCTCGGCCACGGAGATTTTCATCCGGATCTTACCCATCAGGCTGCTCTTGGCCGGGCTGTCCAGCTGGCTTTCCAGTTTTTCCAGCTCTCCCGCCAGCCGGGCCAGCTTTTTGCGGACCAGATCCTTTTCCAAAGTGGCGCAGGGCAGGCCGCCCAGGGCAACTGAGGTCCTGACCTCCGACTTGGCGCCGATGGCGCTGGCGCTGACCCGCTTGGCCGCCCAGACCCTGCCGCCGATGATGCTCCCCCGCCCGGAGCGGAGGATGACCTCGCCGTCACAGTAGATTCTGCCGTTGACGATGCAGTCGGTCTGGAGATTTTCCCGGACGAAGATGGTGGCGTTTTCAATGTATTTGGAGAAAATGCACCGGCCCGCCCGGATGACGGTGGTCCCGTCGCCCAGGATGCCCTTGACCACCGTCAGGTCGCCTCCGGCTTCCACGGTGGCTCCGGCTTCCACCACGCCGCCCACATAGATATTTCCCATGGCCTTGACGGCAAAGCCACTGATGACGTCCCCTTTGATATTGACGTCCCCCACAAATTTGATGTTCCCGGTGGAGAAGTCCACGTCTCCGGCAATGTCCAGCACCGGCTTGACCTGGAAGGTGGTCCCGCTGAATTCCACGTGGCCCGGCATGGAGGCGATGAGGGTGTCCTCGTCCTCGCCGATCTCGGTGTTCCGGCCCCTGGGGAGGGGGACGGCCCTTCCGCTTTTGGCGGGGATCTCCTGGTCTGTCACCGTGCGGCCCGGCTCTCCCTCGGTGGGACGGATGAGGCGGCAGATTTCCTGCCCCTCCTTGACGTTGCAGATGAGGTTCAGCGCGGTGTAGTCCACCTGGCCGAATTCGTCCACCTCCAGCACCCGCTGGACGACGCGGGGGAAGTAGTCCACGATGTTGCCGTTCCGTCCGTCGAAGGCGGGCGTTCCCTTGGCGACCAGATAGAGGTTGAAATAGCGGTCCCGTTCATGGGCGGCCCGGTCCAGCACGGCGTTCTCCAGGCCGAAGCAGATGCCGTGCTCATTCAGGGCCTGATAGATCATGTCGCGGGTCACTTCCTCCCCCTTTCCGACGGGAGGGAAGATCAGCATCCAGGCAAAGGTCTTATCGGAGGAGAGGTAGAACCAGGGGCGGGCGTCCAAGAGCAGCTCGTCTTCCTCAATTTCCTCCTCCGCTTCCGCTTTTTTCTTGCTGTGCTTGCCCCGGGTCCTGCCCTTGGCGGCCTTCCACCGGGTTCCGCAGACGCTTTTCAGAGAGGACTGCAGGCGGTTTTTCTCCTTTTCCAGCAGCTCGGGCGGCAGCACGCCGTTCTCATCCATACAGAGCTGGGGATAGGGGAGGCCGCCGGCCTCCTTCTGCCGGAGGTCGTAAAGCTGGCGGATGGGGTGATCTGAGGATATTTCCAGACGGGAGGGATCGTCGGGAGGGGCCGCCGGCGCCTCCGTCTCTTCCTGGAGCTCGCGCTCGTGTTCCGTAAGGGGCGTCTCGTCTGTCGGTTCTTCTTTTCTGGAGCCGAACAGGAAGGCGGATAACTTGTCCTTGAATGACATGGCGGGGCACCTCGATTCCTCTGGGCTTTCATAGGGTAACGCAATATTAATTATACCATTATACTAAACTTTTCCCCCAAAGGGAAGAGGCAATTATCATAATTCCAATAATATATTTTCGGCTTGGCCTGCCGGAACGCCTTGCGCCGGAGAGCCCTGTCTGTTATAATGCGGACAGACGGCGGAAACCGGCCCGAGGAGGAGAAACATGGACTACAAGATCAGACGCTTTCAGGAACAGGACGCGGCGGAGACCTCCGCCGTTATCGAGCGGGCGCTGCAGGTCAGCAACGCCCCGGACTACCCGGCGGAGATCATTCAGGAGATGGTGGAGCTGTACTCCGCCGCCAATTTGACGGAGCAGGCCGGGGACGAACACCTCTACGTTCTCTGCGACGGGGAGAACATCGCCGGATGCGGCGGGATCGCGGCCCACATGGGCAGCGAGAAGGAGAGCATCCTAGTGACCATTTTCGTCTGCCCAGAGCACCAGGGAAAGGGCGCGGGGCGGAAGCTCATGGAAACCCTGGAGCGGGACCCGTATTTCCTCCGGGCGGACCGGGTGGTGATCCACTCCTCTATCACGGCCCGGGATTTTTACCTCAAAATGGGATATCAATTTTCAGACGGCGTGGGAACCCCCGACGAGGAGGGGTGCATCCGCATGGAAAAGAGAACCTGACAGGAAGAACAAAGCCCTCCCGCTGGGGAGGGCTTTACATTTGCCTTTCCCGGGAAAGGCGGCGCAGGGTCTCCGCCAGATCCTCCTGGTGCAAGGCCGCCGCGTCGAAGCGGAGCAGGGCGAAGTTCAGGTTGAACAGCGTCCCCAGGCCCAGGGCGGAAATCACCGTTCCCAGGCCCACCTGTCCGCCCAGCCGCCAGCCGATGAAAATGATGACCAGCTCCACGACGGCCCGGCACAGGCCCACGGACCGGCCGGTCTTCCGGGCCATGGCCACCATCAGCGCGTCCCGGGGGCCGGAGCCCAGGGCGCTGCGCATATACATCCAGGTCCCCAGGGCCAGCAGCTCCAGCCCCGCCAGCAGCGTCAGAACCCCGGGCAGAAGCCCGTTCATCCGGGGGATCCAGCCCAAGGCCAGCAGCGTGTCGATGAAGACGCCGCATAGGACGATGTTGGCGACGGTGCCCGCGCCCACCCGCTCTCCGCAGGCGATGGCGACCAGGATGACCGCGGCTCCCACCAGGATGGAAGCGAGCCCATAGGTGATGCCGAAGGTCTGGGCGATCCCCTGCTGGAGCACGCTCCAGGGCTCCAGGCCCACGTTGGCCTGAAGCATCGTGGTGATGCCCACGGCGCTGACCAGCAGGCCGCACAAAAGCCACCCGGTCCGCCGGGCGTATTCCCGAAGCATGAGGCGTATCCTCCCGTTATGTCTTGATCTGAGACAAGTAGCGGTACACGCTGGCCTGGGAGCAGCCCAAGCCCGCCGCCACGTCCTTCACGGCCCCCTTGAGCAGGAAGATGCCGCTGGCCTCCAGGGCCGCGATGATATGCAGCCGTTCGTCGGAGGTCAGGCGGTCCGCCGGGACCCCCAGACGCTCCAGCTCGTGGGCGATGGCGTCCTGGGCCACGGCCTCGGTGGAATTGCGGAAGGTCTCCGGCCGGGGGGCGTGTTCGTCCTCCGGCGGCTGTTCCAGGGCCTGAACGAACTGATTCGGGTGGCAGAGGGTCAGGACTTGCTGGGCAAAGTTCTGGAAACGGCTGTCGTCAAAATTGATGCAGAGCATGCCGATGAGCTTCCCATCCTCTTTGATGAACATGGTGCTGGAGCGCAGGGCGTTCCCGGCGGCGGAGACGCCGGAGTAGTGCAGCCGGTAGTCCTGCCACTCGTAGCTCTCGTCCTTCAACACGCTCAGGGCCATGTTGGTCAGCGGCGCGCCCACCTCCCGGCCGCTGATGTAGCCGTTGGCAATGGCGATGACGGAGCGGTTTTTGTCCGTCAGGTCGTGAAGGGCCACCTCGTAGTCCGGGCCCAGGGCCGCGCCCAGAAATTCCGTCAGCTTCACGTATTGGCGCAGTAAGGCGTTGGCGGTATCCGGCATAGGAGCCTCCTTTCCCTTCCGCGGGGGGTGTCCAGCCTTCGATTTCTTCTTCATTTTAGTATTATATTACTAGAATACATTTCTGTCAAAAAAATTTTTTCTCACGGTGAGAAAGGTTGACCTTTGAACAGCTATTCATATTTTCTATAAAAATTTAGACAGGAAAATAGTGATTCATACAAAACGCACAAAAAGGATTGACATTTTTTAGAAGTGCTGATAAAATTATCTCACATTAAGAAGCAAGTGTCGTGATTTTCACGATAGTTGCTCCCTGCTCCCTTCCCAGGAGCGTTGGCAGATCCCCGTCCCTCACACCAGGTACTGTCCGCTAGGCGCCCCGTCCGGCCATGGGAAAGCCGGGCCGGCGACGACCGGGGTACCTCCTGAACATCTGGCGAAAGCCACACTTTATGGAGGTAGATCAAAATGGACAAGAACATGACGCACTATCCCCTGGACGTTCCCGCTCCTCATCACTTCACCTTCGCCGTCCGCGACCTGCCCACCGTCACGGTGGAACAGCGTGAACGGGCCCTGAAGGCCACGCATTACAACGAGTTTGCTTTCCCCTCCGGAATGCTGACCGTTGATATGCTGTCCGACTCCGGCACCACCGCCATGACCAACCAGCAGTGGGCCACCCTCTTCCTGGGCGACGAGGCCTACGGCCGCAATACCGGCTACTACGTGCTGCTGGACACGTTCCGCGACATCTTCGAGCGGGGCGGGGAGAAGAACTGGAAGAAGTCCATCGACCTGGTGCGCACCGACTGCCGGGACGTGGAGAAGATGATGAACGAGCTGTACCTGTGCGAGTATGAGGGTGGCCTCTTCAACGGCGGCGCCGCGCAGATGGAGCGTCCCAACAGCTTTATCATCCAGCAGGGCCGGGCCGCCGAGTCCGTGCTGATGGAAATCGTCAAGAAGATCCTGGCTCAGCGCCACCCCGGCAAGGTCTTTACCATCCCCTCCAACGGACACTTCGACACCACCGAGGGCAACATCAAGCAGATGGGCTCCATCCCCCGCAACCTGTATCACAAGGAGCTGCTGTACCAGGTTCCCGAGGGCGGAAAATATGAGAAGAACCCGTTCAAGGGCAACATGGACATTGAGAAGCTGGAGCAGCTGATCCAGGGCGTGGGCCCGGAGAACGTGCCCCTGATCTTCACCTGCATCACCAACAACCCCATCTGCGGCCACCCCGTCTCCATGGGCAACATCAAGGAGATTCACCGGGTCTCCCGGAAGTATGACATCCCCCTGATCTTCGACGTGGCCCGCTGGGCGGAGAACTGCTACTTCATCAAGATGAACGAGCCCGGCTATGAGGACAAATCCATCGCCGAGATCGCCACGGAAATGTTCTCCTACTGCGACGGCTTCTCCATGTCCGCCAAGAAGGACGGCCACTCCAACATGGGCGGCATGCTGGCTTTCCGGGACAAGGGATTGTTCTGGCAGAAGTTCTCCGACTTCAACGAGGACGGAACCGTCAAGACCGACGTGGGCGTGCTGCTGAAGGTCAAGCAGATCTCCTGCTACGGCAACGACTCCTACGGCGGCATGAGCGGACGGGACATCATGGCCCTGGCCTGCGGCCTCTATGAGAGCTGCGACTTCCGCTACATGGACGGCCGCGTGAAGCAGTGCGAGTACCTGGCTCAGGGCTTCTACAAGGCCGGGGTCAAGGGCGTGGTGCTGCCCGCCGGCGGACACGCCGTGTACATCAACATGGACGAGTTCTTCGACGGAAAACGGGGTCACGACACCTTCGCCGGAGAGGGCTTCTCCCTGGAGCTCATCCGCCGGTACGGCATCCGCGTTTCCGAGCTGGGCGACTACTCCATGGAGTACGACCTGAAGACCCCCGAGCAGCAGGCCGAGCTTGCCAACGTGGTCCGCTTCGCCAT
>CAMXKT010000081.1 GCA_947244595.1 uncultured Oscillibacter sp.
GCGATCATGCCCATCAGCGTGGATTTTCCCACGCCGGAGCCCGCGAAGATGCCGATACGCTGGCCCTTGCCTATGGTGATCATGCCGTCTATGGCTTTGACTCCAAACTCCATCCGCTCCCGAATGGGGGGGCGGCGGAGGGGATTGATGTAAGAACCGCCCACGCAGTAGGCGTCGCCCCCCTCGAAGGGGGCCTTTCCGTCTATGGGCTGGCCCATGGCGTTGATGATGCGGCCCCGGAGGAACTCCCCCACCCGCAGGGTCAGCTGCCGTCCGGTGTTCCGGACGAAGTTGCCCGCCGAGATGCCCGCCATGTCGGAGTAGGGCATCAGCAGGATATGGTCGTTCTTGAAGCCCACCACCTCGGCGGTAACCTGGCCGCCGGAGTCGCCGTTGTAGATCCGGCAGATGTCGCCGACAGCCGCCCGGCCGCCGCTGGCCTCGATGGACATTCCGACAATATTCTCAATTTTCCCGGTCAGGCTGTAGGTCTCCGCGTTGTAGACCTGACGGATCATTTGCCGGAACATAGCTTCTCCTTTGGCGCTACAGGCCGCCGCTGAAATTCAGGTTGTTGAAATTGACGCCCTCCTCCACGGGTCCGGCGTCGGACAGGAGGGTTCGGATGTTGTTCATTTGCGTGGCGGCGCTGGCGTCCACAATTTCATCCGGGGTCTCGATGATGCAGGTGCCCGCCTCGTCGTCCGCCATGGGGATGATGCGCACCCGGTCCGACAGCGCCGAAAGGGCGTTCATCAAAGAGGCGGGAACCTTGCTCAGGTGCTTGGCGTCACATTCCGCGATATAGATATGGGCCCACTCCCGGCGCTTCCGCTTGTCGATGGCGGTTTGAATCATCCGGCAGATGACCTCGCTGCTGCTTTTCAGGCTGACGCAGACCACCTTCTCCGCGATGGCGATGGCAAGGTCCCGCAGCTCCTCCACATTGTCGTCCATCTGCCGGTCCAGGGCCGCTCCGGCCCGCTCCAGAAAGCGGTCGAACTCCCCGGCCAGCTCCTCGGCCTGCCGCTGCTGGGCCCGCTGGCCCTCTTGGAGGGCCTGCGTGGCCCCCTGGGCCAAGCCCTCGGCCCTTCCGGCCTCCAACCCGTTCTGGCGGGAGGACTCGAAGAGCTCCTGGGCCCTGATCTCCGCCTCCAGCCGGGCCTGGTCCAAAATTGCCTCGGCCCGGCGGTTGGCGTCCGCGATGATCTGCTCCGCTTGAATCTGAGCGAAGGTCACCGGATCGGGTTCCTCCTCCTCCGGCTCGGGTTCGGGGATCTGCGCCTCCTGCCCGGCTTGGAGATCCGGGGGCGGCGCTTCCTCCCCGCCGGCCTCTTCCGGAGGCGGCGGGACCTCGGCGGGCTTCTCCTCTTCCAGGATCAGTTCCTCCGCCTTGGGAAACCGGTAGGGCTCGGCCTTGGGACGCATGATGGATTTCCAAATATTAGGCAATGATATCGTCCTTTCCGCCCTTCAGGATGATGATTTCACCCTTCTCCTCCAGTCCGCGGATGATGCCGACGATGCGCTGTTGGGCCTCCTCCACGTCCTTCATGCGGACGTTGGAAGTGATTTCCAAGTCGTCCTTGATGCTCTGAGCCATGCGGGTGGACATATTGGTGAACAGTTTGTTGGCAACCTCCGTGTTGGCGGCCTTGAGGGCCAGCACCAGATCTCTGGGGTCGCAGTCCCGGACGAAGCGCTGTACGGAGCGGTCGTCCATGGTGATGATGTCCTCGAAGACGAACATCCGCTTGCGGATCTCGTCCGCCAGATCGGGATCGGACAGGCCGTCGAAGATGTTTTTCTCGCTGGTCCGGTCCAGGTTGTTCATCACATCGGCCACATAGTCTATGCCGCCAACTTTGATATTGGTATCCGTCATGATATTGGAGAATCGGTTGTGCATTTCGGCCTCCACAATCTTGATGGCCGCCGGGGAGACGCTGTCCAGCTTGGCGATGCTCTCCACCACCTGGATCTGCTTCTTCTCGTCCAGCTGGGACACCACGCCCGCCGCCTTGTCCGCGTCCACATAGGAGAGGACCAGGGCGATGGTCTGGGGCCGTTCGCCCCGCAGGGCGGAGAACAGGGACTTGACGTCCGCCTTGTCCATGAAGGCGAATTCCCGGTTTTTCAGGCTCTTGGTGACCTTGCCCAGGAGCTCCGCCGCCGCCTGCTCGCCATAGGCCTTCTCCAGGACGGCCCTGGCGTATTCCAAGCCGCCCTCGGTGACGGCCTTGTTGGTCAGGCACAGCTGGTAGAACTCGTTGAGAACGTCCTCCGTCTGCTGGGTGCTCAGCACGCCCAGGCGGGCCACCTCCAGGGTGAGCTGCTCGACCTCCTCGTCCTCCATGTACTTATAGACGAGAGACGCCTTCTCGGCTCCCAGCGCGATGATGACCGCCGCCGCCTTCTGGGCGGTGGAGAGCTCCACCTGCTTTGCCGCCTGGGGGGCGGCCGCCACTGCCGTCTCAGCCATTGCCGTCGCCCCCTTTCAGCCAAACCTTGATCATCTGGGCCGCAATCTCCGGGTTGTCGCTGACGAACTGGCGGATGTCCTTGCGCAGCTCCATGCTCCGCTCCATCTCCAGATCCATCACGTCGGCTCCGGTCTCGGGAATCTCGCCGTCCAGGCCCAGGCCGGCCACACGGAGCAGGGCTTCCGCCTCCTCCCGCTGCCGGGCGTCCTCTTCCTCCTGTTTCTTCTGCCTCTTCCTGCGCAGCAGGAGAATGACCACCAGCAGAATAATGAACAGCAGCAGTCCCACGCCCGCCGCGATCAGCACCCACATGGGCACCGGCGGCTCGATGGGCTCCACTCCGGGCGCAATGCCCTGGTTGGGATCGAAGAAGTTCATGGACACCACGGAGATCTTGCCGTCCAGGATTTCTTCCCCGGTGACGGGGTCCAGATCTCCCGCGATGCCCGCGGCCCGGGCCGTGTGCTGGCGGATGAGGTTCGCGTTGAAGTCGTCTCCCGCCGCCCGGGCGTTGATGGATACCGCCACGGAGCAGTCGGTCATTTGGACCGCCCCGTTGTTGTCAATATTGATGGTGCTGTGGGAGTTGTCGTAGTCTACCCGTTCGCTCCCCGCTATGGTGTTGTCGTCCTCCTGGGGATTGAGTCCGGCCTCCACCATCTCCCGCAGGTCGCTGTTGGTCTCCGTGCCCACCAGGCCGCCGGGCACGGGATCGCCGGGCCGGCCGATGTACCCCTCCCGCTGTTCGCTTCCGATGATGCCCCGCCCGTCGGTGGAGCCGTCCTGGGCGTACTCGGGGAGGTAGGTCTCGTTCCGTTCCTCGGTGGTCCGGTTGACCTCCACCTCGCAGGTGACGCCCACCCGAACGTTGTCCTCGCCGAAGAAGGGAGAGAGCACGTTCATGACCTGGGTGCGGATGCGGTTTTCCATGGCCTGCTGGAGCTGCATTTTCAGCGCCGAGACCTCTCCGTTCAGGGCGTCTTCCGTCAGGTAGACGTTGCCCAGCTTGTCGGAGATGCTGACGGATTCAATCTTGAGCCCCTGCACGCCGTGGGCCAGCAGGTCCCGGATGGCCTGGGCCTGCCCGTCGGTGAGCATTTTGCCTTCCACCATGGTCACGCTGACGGCGGCCGAGGCCTCCACCACGTTGCCGCTGTCCAATATGTAGGCCCGATTCTCCCCCATGGTGATGTAGACGTCGGCGTCCACCACGTCGGGGAAGTTGCGGATGGTGGCCGCCATGCTCTCCTGCAGGTCCTGAAGCTTGGCGTACATCCGCTCTTCGTTGGTGGAGAACGTGCTCAGGTTCTCCATGTAGTAGTTTCCGGTCTGGTTCAGGTTCGCCATGAGGATGCGGGCCTTCAGCGCCGCTTCCTGCCCGGCGGGGACCATGACGGTGTTCCCGTCCTCCACCTTGTAATTGGTGACGCCCTGCTCGCTCAGGAAGGTCAGGATCTTGGACGCCTCGTCGTCGCTCACCTGGGTAACCAGCACGGCATAATTCTGCTTATTCAGCGTCAGCATGACGGCGGTGGCCACGATCAGGACCACCAGTACAGCGGCGATGACGAGCCACACCTTTTTGGATATCTTTTTCAGGCGCTCCTTCGCTTTACCCAGGAACGCCTTGGCCTTTTCCTTTACGTCGTTCAACCGCTGTCACCTCCTTCTCTCCGCCGCGCCGCGGCGTCCTGTAGACATGTATAGACATGATTTATGCTGCCCTGGTCCTGGGGGCCGGGCAGCACGGGGGACTCCCCCGCCCGCCGGCCGCGCTTACAGGCTCATTCTGGTCAGCTCGGAATAGGCGTCCTGGGCCTTGTTCCGGAGCTGAATCAAAAAATCAACTGCCATCGCGTTTTTCGTGCCGGCGATCATCGCCATAGCGGGATTGTCCAGCTGGCCGGTGGCCAGCAGATATTGCGCTTCTCTCGCTTCCGCGTCCGTCTCTTTGACATTGTCAATGGCGGAGCGGAAAATCGTGCCGAAAATGCTCCCCTCCACGGAGGAGGAAGCGTCCTTGCCTTTTTGTTCTTTACCCGCGTTCAGCGGAGCCAGCGGGGTCAGCTTTTCCATCGGCGTCAGCATAACGGGAACCATCTCCTCTCTAAAACTCTCTGCGGCCTCTCACCGTCACTTGCCGATCTGGAGCGCGTCCGTCACCACGGTTTTCATGGTGTTGAACATGGTGACGTTGGAGCTGAAGGCCTGGGTGGCGGCCATGGCGTCGGCGATTTCCTTTACCATGTCCACATTGGGCATTTCCACATACCCGTCCTCGTTGGCGTCGGGGTGGGTGGGGTCATAGACCAGCTTCATGGGGGACGGGTCCTCCACAATCTGGGCCACCCGCACGCCGCCGGGAACCTGGTTGTTCGGCACCATGCCGGAGGAGGCCCGGGCCATGGCCCGGCGGAAGCCGTCCCGGCCGGTTTCGGCCTCGAAAACCACCATCTTCCTCCGGTAGGCCCCTTCGCCCTCTTCCACCCGGGTGGTGGTGGAGTTGGTCACGTTCTCCCCCACGATGTCCAGCCGCAGCTGCTGAGCCGTCATGCCGGAGGCCACAATGTTCATCGAACTCAAAAATGCCATAGGTCAAATTCTCCTCTGCTGTCCCATTCCCCGCCGGGCGTATCCCGGCAGTCCTGTGCGGGGCCGGAGAATCCGGTCCCGTAATCGTTTGCCCTGCCTTCCGGCAGTCCTTATTCAGCAATGTGAAGCGAAAAAGCATCCGGCGGGCACTCCCGCCCGGATCGCCGCCGTTTCCTCACTGGCCCCGGATGGCGGTGCGCAGCGTGGTCAGTCCCGAGTTGATGGAGCTCATTACATAGCGCATCTGATAGGCGTTGCGGATGGCCTCCGACATTTGGGCGGTAACGTTGACGCCGTTGTCGTCCATCCGGGTCTGAACCGCCTGCTCCGTCACGCGGAAGGAGCTCCCCTCCAGCACTTCGCGCATCGACTTCACCGGAGCGGCCCCCCGGGAAGCCTGAAGCAGCTTGCTTTTCAGGCTCTCCTCAAACGTAACGATTTTCTCCCGGTAGCCGGGCGTTTCCGCGTTGGAAACGTTGTCCGCGATGGCGCTTTGTTTAGCCCACAGGTAGCCCAGGGACTTTTCCAGCATCAAAGAGGAGTTGCTCGACAGGAAATCCATGTGGTCTCACCCTCCAGTCATATCCCGTTTTTGGAAAAACGGCCCGAACCCGCCCCTTTCCTCCAGGCAAGACAAACGCGCGGGTTGTCAGCCAAGGCGCGCGTTTTCCGGTTCGTATAAATGGCCCTCCATCCTATTCGGCGGAACGCCGTTTCATTCCGCCCGGCCCATGTCGTTTCTCCATTTTACATGTGCGTTTTGCAACACTAATTTCCGCCCACTTTAACAGGTAACCCTCATTATGAACTATTCTCCCAAAAAAATCAAGTACTTTTTTGCCGGGCACATCTTCCATTTTTAACAAAATCTCAACGTTTTTCTCTAGTTTTGCCGCTTTCTCCAAAAATCCCCGCCTTTGTTGCGCCCCCTTTGGCGTCCCTTGACGGCTCTGACAATTTTTTGCCTCTTTTTTGTCATTATTTGTAGAAAACGCCGGTTTGCTTCCAAATAATAGAAGTATCAAAATGACGGGGCAAGTACGTTTCTTTCCCCTTGGTTCCCCTCGGTTCGTTCTTGCTATTTTCAATTTTCTGTGGTAGAATCAGCATATTGTAACATGGCTGTTTTATGTCCCCTTCTTTTAGGGGGATCCGCCGCCGGCGGACAGGAACCCGAGGACAAGGAAGTGATCCCTTTGAGTACGGAACAAAAGCAGAAAATTTTGATCGTGGACGACTCGGAGCTCAACCGCGCCATCCTGGCCGACATGCTGGATGACGAGTATGAGATCATCGAAGCGGAGGACGGCCTCCAGGGTGTGGGCCTGCTCCAGCAGCACGGGGTGGAAATCTCCCTGGTCCTCCTGGACATCGTCATGCCCCAGATGGACGGCTTCGGCGTTCTGGAGGTCATGGCCCAGAACCACTGGATCGAGGATATCCCCGTCATCATGATCTCCGCCGAGACCGGCTCCAGCCACATCGAGCGGGCCTATGAGTTCGGCGTTACCGATTTCATCTCCCGGCCCTTCGACGCCCTGATCGTCCACCGCCGGGTGGTCAACACCATCATGCTCTACGCTAAACAGAAGCGCTTGGTGGGCATGGTGGCGGATCAGATCTATGAGACGGAGCAGCGCAGCAGCCTGCTCATTGATATTCTCAGTCACATCGTGGAGTTCCGAAACGGCGAGAGCGGCCTCCACGTCCTCAACGTCCGCACGCTGACAGAGCTGATGCTAAACCACCTGGTCCAGAAGACGGACCGCTATCAGCTCTCCGCCTCGGACATCTCCATGATCTGCACGGCCTCCGCCCTGCACGACATCGGGAAGATCTCTATAGATGAGAAGATCCTCAACAAGCCCGGACGCTTCACGGACGAGGAGTTCGCCATCATGAAGACCCACTCCGCCGCCGGGGCGGAGATGCTCCAGAACCTCCCCATCCACCAGGACGACCCCTTGGTGAAGGTTGCCTACGACATCTGCCGCTGGCACCACGAGCGCTGGGACGGCCGGGGCTACCCCGACGGGCTCCAGGGGGACGAGATCCCCATCGCCGCTCAGATTGTGGCCCTGGCGGATGTGTACGACGCCCTGACCTCCAAGCGCTGCTATAAGGACGCTTTCTCCCACGAGAAGGCGGTGGAAATGATCCTGGCGGGCCAGTGCGGCGCTTTCAACCCGCTGCTGCTGGACTGCCTGCGGGAGCTGGCTCCCGACCTGCCCACGCTGATGAGCGACAGCAACTCCGTGGCCCAGCGGGGCCGCCGGGAAATGCGCAACGTGGCCCAGGAGATCCGCCGGCACGAGGAGCTCACCGCCTCCGAGCGGACCCTCCAGCTGCTGGAGCACGAGCGGATGAAGTACAGCTTCTTCGCCGACATGAGCAAGGAGATCCAGTTCGAGTTCACCGTCTCCCCGCCTATGGTCACCCTTTCCCATTGGGGAGCGGACCATCTGGGCCTGGACGAGATCATCATGGATCCCTTCCACCAGCCCGCCGCCCAGAATGTCATGGAGCCTGCGGACATTCAAAACCTGGCCGACACCCTGCGCAGCACCAGCCCGGACCTGCCGGTGGTCACCTACGACTGCAAGCTGAACTACAAGGGCGCCTGGCGCTGGACCCAGATCGTGGCCCGGGCCACCTGGTCCAGCGACGAGCCCCCCCGGTATACCGGCGCCATCGGCAAGGCCATCGACATCCACGACTCCCGGATGAAGCTGAACGCCCTGGAGCGCATGGCCTCCCACGACGCCCTCACCGGCCTTTTGAACCACGCCTACGCCAAGAAGCGCATTCTGGAGCGCATTGAGACCCGCCCCACCGCGTCCTACGCCCTGGTCATCTTCGACCTGGACCACTTCAAGGCCGCCAACGACACCTATGGCCATTCCTTCGGGGACCAGGTGCTGGTCCACCTGGCGGAGAAGCTCCGCCAGTGCATCC
>CAMXKT010000082.1 GCA_947244595.1 uncultured Oscillibacter sp.
GGGAGAACATCCCCGTGGACGGCGTGGTGGTGGAGGGCTCCAGCGCCGTCAACGAATCCGCCCTCACCGGCGAGAGCATCCCCGTAGACAAGGCCCCGGGAGACGGCGTGTCCGCCGCCACCACCAATCAAGCGGGCTTCATCAAGTGCCGGGCCACCCGGGTGGGGGAGGACACCACCCTTTCCCAGATCATCCAGATGGTCAGCGACGCGGCGGCCACCAAGGCCCCCATTGCCAAGATCGCCGACAAGGTGTCCGGCGTTTTCGTCCCGGCGGTCATCTCCATTGCCGTGGTAACCACTCTCGTCTGGCTGCTGCTGGGGCAGTCCGTGGGCTTTGCCCTGGCCCGGGGCATCTCCGTGCTGGTGATCTCCTGTCCCTGCGCCCTGGGCCTGGCCACCCCCGTGGCCATCATGGTGGGCAACGGCATGGGAGCCAAAAACGGCATCCTGTTCAAAACCGCCGCCTCTCTGGAGGCCGCGGGCAGAACCGAAATCGTGGCCCTGGACAAGACGGGCACCATCACCCGGGGCGAGCCCAGGGTGACGGACGTCCTCCCGGCCCAGGGACTCAGCGAAATGGAGCTGCTCCGTCTGGCCCGGGCTCTGGAGCAGAAGAGCGAACACCCCCTGGCCAAGGCCATCCTGCAAAAGGCGGAGGAGGCGGGCATCCCGGCAGAGGAGGTCACGGACTTCCAGGCCCTGCCGGGGAACGGCCTCACCGCCCGGCTGGACGGGGCGGCCCTCAGCGGCGGGAACCTCAGCTTTATCAGCAGCCGGGCCTCCGTCCCCCAGGCGCTCCAGGCCCAGGCCGAGGCCCTGGCGGGTCAGGGGAAAACCCCGCTGTTTTTCAGCCGGGAGGGGGAGCTGCTGGGCGTCGTCGCCGTGGCGGACGTCATCAAAGAAGACAGCCCTCAGGCCGTGAAGGAGCTCCAGAATATGGGCATCCGGGTGGTGATGCTCACCGGGGACAACCGGCAGACCGCCCAGGCCATCGGCAAACAGGCGGGTGTGGATGAGGTCATCGCCGGAGTGCTGCCCGACGGCAAGGAGAGCGTCATCCGGGACCTGAAAAAGCAGGGCAGGGTGGCCATGGTAGGCGACGGCATCAACGACGCTCCGGCCCTGACCCGGGCGGATACGGGCATCGCCATCGGCGCGGGGGCGGACGTGGCCATCGACGCGGCGGACGTAGTGCTGATGAAAAGCCGCCTCTTGGACGTGCCCGCCGCCATCCGGCTCAGCCGGGCGACGCTGCGGAACATCCATGAGAACCTGTTCTGGGCTTTCTTCTACAACACCATCGGCATCCCTCTGGCGGCGGGGCTCTTCATCCCCCTGGGCCTGACGCTGAACCCCATGTTCGGCGCGGCGGCCATGAGCCTCTCCAGCTTCTGCGTGGTTTCCAACGCCCTGCGGCTGAACCTGTTCGACCTGCGGGACGCGAGAAAGGATAAACCCCTGAAAACCAAACATCCCAAACATTCCGAGGAGGTAACAACGATGGAAAAAACCATGAAAATTGAAGGCATGATGTGCGGCCACTGTGAGGCCCGGGTCAAGAAGGCCCTGGAGGCCCTGCCGGAGGTCCAGGCCGCCAACGTCAGCCATGAGAGCGGCACGGCGGTGGTGACCCTCTCCGGGTCCCTGGCCGACGAGGCCCTGAAAAAGGCCGTGGAGGACCAGGACTACAAGGTGCTGGGTATTCAGTAAAGCGCGAAAAAGCGGACCGCCGCCCGGCGGTCCGCTTTTTTATGTACGGTTAGAAAGTAAATTTCTCGTCTTCGTCCCGCCGGGCGTCTTCCTTCCCGGCCAGCTTATCCGACAGTCCGGCCCGTTTGAGCTCCTCTACATTCTGCTCGCAGGCCTTGGCCTGGGCCTTGCGGAACTCCTCCATGAAGCCCGCCAAAAAGGCCTGGTTTCCCATTCCGGTATAGGACGGAGCGCGAGGGGCTCTCGGCCCTCCGCCGCCAAGGGCGTTTGCCGCTGAAACCATTGTCCAACCCTCCTTAGGCGATCGCGTCCAGGAGGTCCCGGACCTTCCCGAACAGGCGGGCCTCGTCGGTCTTCCGCCAGGACTGGCCGTCCCAGCACTGGAAGCTGGAGAGGAACTTCATCCAGCCCAGAACGTCGCCTTTCCAGGAGTCAAAAGACCAGGGGTCTCTGACGAGGGCCGTATAAAGGCTGGCGGTGCAGGTGGGCCCGGAGAGATCGACGGGGATCATTTGCAGGCCGCTGAACCCGCAGTGGAGGAAATCCTTGTCCTCCTGGTCTAAAACGCCGAACTCGCAGAGCTTGCCGATGAGGGACTGGTAGTCCTCCCAGCTCATGTTTTTCAGGTCGTAGTTCTCCTTCAGGTACTGCTTCTGCTCCGCCGTCAGCGGGGTCTTGATCACCCCGTTTTCCAGCCGGTCCCTCAGACGGTCGAAGTGTGCCGCACTCCCCTTTTTCGCCATCTCCAGCACCTGCTCCCGGAATTCCGGCTTGGCGTAGCCCACGTTCGGGCCGACGGGGTCCATCCACTCTTTGGGGATGCTCTGTCTGCTTGTCGCTTGAATCATCGTTTTTCCTCCATTTCACAGATTCTACGGGTTTTGAGCGTCCCCGTCCTTGAATCCGTTCAATGGAAGCCGCTCCGGTCTAGATTCCTTTCACACATAGAAATATCGACCGGATTTTAGGAAATATAAGGGGGATTCCCTATTTTTTTCCGGCCCGGTCCGCCTCGATCTGGAGCTTCAAAGCCTCCACCGCCACCCGGACGGAAGTGGAGGTGTCTTCGCTCATCTTCTGGTCCAGGCCCGCGGCCTCCCGCTCCTGGTTCCAGACCACGTGGAAGCAGCTGCCGCAGCGGCAGCCCAGGGCCGCCGCCACTACAAAGAGGGCGGCGCTCTCCATCTCGCTGGCCTTGACCCCCAGGCGCTTCCAGCTCTCCCACTTCTGCTGCAGCTCGTAGTACACCGGGGAGGCGGCGGAGTCGTGCTGGCCGTAGAAGCTGTCCTTACACTGGACGATGCCGGTGTGGAGGGGGTAGCCCAGGGCCTTCGTGGCCCGGACCAGGCAGTCCACGAGGCCGAAGTCTGCCACGGCGGGGAACTCCAGGGGGGCGTATTCCAGGCTTGTGTGCTCGAAGCGGACGGCGCCGGTAGCCACCACGATGTCCCCAGACTGAACGTTCACGTCAATGCCCCCGCAGGTGCCGGTCCGGATGAAGGTGTCCGCGCCGCACTTGTGGAGCTCCTCCATGGCGATGGAGGCGGAGGGCCCGCCGATGCCCGTGGAGCAGGCGGTCACCTTCTCCCCCAGCAGGGTGCCGGTCCAGACGTTGTACTCCCGGTTGTAGGCCACCTGTTTCGCGTCGTCGAAGTAGGCGGCGATGGCGGGAACCCGGCCGGGGTCGCCGGGAAGGATGCAGTAACGGCCGACGTCGTCGGCGGTGCAGGCAATATGGAACTGTTTCTCCAGTTTTTGCATAGCAGTCACCTCTATGTCGTGATATTGTAAAAACAGTATAGCAAATGCCGGTAGACTTTGCAACAATTTGACGGGGAAATTTTAAAGGGTCCACCTATTTCAGGCGGACCCTTCCTAGTTCTTCGATTATATAACTACTTTATAAAATTTATTTCATCGTTACCACGGTGACGCCGGTCTCCCCCTCGCCGTAGACGCCCAGGCGGAAGCTCTTCACCGCCTTGCTCCGGCGGAGAATGTCGTGGACGGCCTTGCGGAGGGCTCCGGTGCCCTTGCCGTGGATGATGGTGACGGTCTCCAGCTTACCCATGACGGCGGCAGAGAGGAAGCCCTCCACCACGCTCTCGGCCTCTAAAGTTTCCATCCCCCGGATGTCCAGTTCCCGGCTGGCGGCGGCCCGGAGGGTCCGGGTCCCGCTGGAATGGACAGGGGTCTTGGGCTTCCGGGCGGCCCGCTCGTCGTCCTCGATGAGACGGACCTCGTCGGCTTTCGCTTTCATTTTCAGCACACCCGCCTTTAGCTGCAGGGTGCCGTCCTTGCCTACAGAAATGACCTCGGCGGGCTGGCGCACGCCGGGGAACTCCACCAGATCGCCCTTGACGATGGGGCGGCTGGGCTTGGGGATAGGCTCCGGGCGGTCCTTCTCACTGCGGAGGCGGTCCTCCGCCTGGTGGAGCCCCGCCCGGATAGCGGCCTGGGCGTCGTTGATGTTCTGGGCGGAATCCGCAGCGGCCTGCCGCCGCCGGAGCTCCGCCAGCTCGTTGAAGGTCTGGTCCGCCGCGGCCTTGGCGTCCCGGAGAATACGCTTGGCCTCGGCCTCGCCCCGGCTCCGGGCGTTCTCCTTGGCCCGCTCCATCTGCTCCCGGAACTCCCGGGCCTTGCGGGCGT
The DNA here is from genome assembly GCA_947244595.1 of uncultured Oscillibacter sp. GTDB lineage: Bacteria > Bacillota > Clostridia > Oscillospirales > Oscillospiraceae > Oscillibacter. The sequence continues at coordinate 4,362 of CAMXKT010000082.1, forward strand.
CCTCCTCCCGCTGCCGGTAGAGGCGGTCGGACTCCTGGTCCCGCTTCTCCAGAGCTTGGCGTTTCGCCTCCAGCTGGGTCAGCACGTCCTCGAACCGGACGCTGTCCCCGCTCATCTGGGTCTGAGCAGCTTCAATGACCTCCTCGGGGAGACCCAGCCGCCGGGAGATGGCGAAGGCGTTGGACTTGCCGGGGATGCCGATGAGAAGCCGGTAGGTGGGGCTCAAGGTCTCCACGTTGAACTCACAAGAGGCGTTCTCCACTCCGGCGGTGGTCATGGCGAAGGTCTTCAATTCCGCGTAGTGGGTAGTGGCGGCGATCTTGGCCCCCCTGGCCCGAACGTGCTGGATGACGGCGATGGCCAGGGCCGCGCCCTCCACCGGATCCGTACCCGCCCCCAGCTCGTCGAAGAGGATGAGGCTTCTGCCGTCCGCCTCCTTTAATATCCCCACAATGTTGGTCATGTGGGCGGAGAAGGTGGACAGGCTCTGCTCGATGCTCTGCTCGTCGCCGATGTCCGCCAGCACCCGGTCGTAAACCGCTATTTCGCTGCGGTCCGCCGCCGGAATGTGGAGGCCGCACTGGGTCATGAGCGTCAAAAGGCCCAGGGTCTTCAGAGACACGGTCTTGCCGCCGGTGTTGGGCCCGGTGATCACCAGGGTGTCGAAGCTCTCCCCCAGCTCCAGATCGATGGGCACCGCCGTCTTGGAATCTAACAGGGGATGCCGGGCCTTGCGGAGGTGGATGGCCCCGTCCCGCCGGATCTCCGGCCGCACACCGTCCATTTTATAGCTCAGCTCTCCCCGGGCGAAGATCAGGTCCAGGTGGACCAGGGCGTCGTAATCCCACTGGATGTCCTCCCGGTGGGCGGCGGCCTCGGCGGAGAGCTCCGCCAAAATGCGCTCAATCTCTTTCTGCTCCTTGGCCTCCAGCTCTACGTATTCGTTGTTCGCCTGAACTACTCCCATGGGCTCCACGAACACCGTGGCTCCGGAAGAGGAGATGTCATGAACCAGACCGGGGAGATTCCCCTTCTGCTCCGCCTTGACGGGAACCACGAAGCGGCCGTCCCGCTGGGTGATGATGGTCTCCTGGAGGACCTTGGCATAGCTGGGGGAGGAGATGATCTTCTGGAGAATTTGGCGGCTCTTGGCCTGGGCAGCCCTCATGTGGCGGCGAATGTCCGCCAGTTCGGGAGAGGCCGCATCGGCGATGGTGTCCTCATCGGGGATGCAGCGCTTGATCTTGTCCTCCAGGAAGTGGTTCCCGTGGAGGGAGAGGAACAGGTGGTCGATGGCGGTTTTCTCCGCCGCCTCGTCATTGAAGTACTCCCGGGCCCGGCGGGCGGCGGTCAGCAGGCCCGCGATGCGCAGCAGCTCCCGGGTGTTCAGGCTGCCCCCCCGGTCCGCCCGGTCCAGGGCCTCTCCCACAGGCTTCACGCCGGAAAAGGAGGGCGCGCCCCGCCGGCCGATCATCTCCCGGGCGGCATCCGTCTGGTCCAGGAGGCGGAGGACCTCCTCCGCTTCCGTCTCCGGGGAGACCCGGAGAGCCCGCTGCTTGGCCTCGGCGCTGACGGCGGCATCGGATAACAGCTGAAGCACCCGGGGAAGCTCCAGGGTGCGGAGGGATTTTTCAAACAGCTCGCTCATAGAACCTCCTTCTGTCAAGGGAATCCGCTTTCAAGCTCTTCCAGCATATGGCTTTCGCCGGTTTTCCGGAAGATCAGATTTTTTGGGAAATCACTTCATAAAATACTTTTATAAAACTCTAACGTCGCAAAGCCTCGCTCCAGCTGGGCGTGGAGGAAGGACTCCGAAGCGGCGGAGAGGCGGCGGAGAGGCTCCTCCCCCAGCCGGAAGGAGTACAGCCGCTTGGGGTCTCCATAGACGATATGCCGCAGGGCGGCCAGGGAGTCCCGGCAGAGAGACCGTCCCCCTCCCCCGCCGCAGTCCCGGCAGCGGAGCACCCCTTGGACCGTGTCCAGCACCGGTTCCGCCGGGTCCTCTTTCCCGCAGAGGGCGCAGGCGTCCGCCAGAGGCTCGTACCCCGCCAGGCACAGGAGCCGCAGCTCAAAGGCTGGCTTCACCAGGGCGGGGGGCTTGTGTAACGTCGAAAGGGCATACAGCCCGTTGAGAAGGTGCCGCAGCAGCTCCGGAGCGGGCTCGTCCTCCGGGCAGACGGCCTCCGTCAGCTCCGCCATATAGCAGCCCAGGGCCAGGGCCCCCAGGTCCCCCCGGAGGCCGTCAAAGAGGTCCAGGGTGGAGGCGTCGTTGGCGTAGCGCCAGTCCTTCCGCTGGTACAGCGTCCACTCGGCGTAGGCCAGAGGCTGGGCGGCGGCGGCGAACTTGCAGTTCTTCCGCCGGGCCCCCCGGGCGATGACCCCGATCTTTCCCTGCTCCCAGGTCAGCAGGGTCAAAATCTTGTCCGTCTCCTTGGTCTCCGTCTCCCGGAGGACCACGCCGCGGTCCACGATATAGGGCGTTCCCGCCACGGCGGCCTCCCTCCTCTATGTACGGGGAGTGATCATCTCCCCGTTTATGACAAATTGTTATCCTTTTCGTCCTCCGCCGACCGGTAGAGCATATAGGCCAAGGGCTCGCCGGTAAGGCAGAAGAGCTCCCAGAGGGGCGCGGGTTCCATGTGGTCCATCGTGCAGACCTCCTTTTAGGGATAGTCTGCGAAAACCGTCGAGAGAGATACATGGAAATACCCGGTCAAGCTGGAAGCAAAAATTTAGTCTTCGCGATAACCCAAACTGCGGACGTAGTTCACGTTATCCCGCCAGTTCTCCTTGACCTTGACCCAGGTCTCCAGGTAAATCTGCGTCCCCATGAACTTTTCCATGTCGTGCCGGGCCAGGGAGCTGATTTTTTTCAGCATGGCCCCCTGCTTGCCGATGATGATGCCCTTGTGGCTGGCCTTTTCGCAGTAGATGGTGGCCCCCACGTCCACGACGCCGGAGTCCCGCTCGGAGAACTTCGTAATCTCCACGGCGGTGCCGTGGGGGATCTCCTTGTCCAGGCAGAGGAGCAGCTTCTCCCGCAGCAGCTCCCCCATCACCTGCCGCTCCGGCTGGTCGGAGGTCTGCCCGTCCGGGAAGAGCTGGGGACCCTCCTGGGCGTACTTCCCCAGCTCCGCCATCAGCTCCTCCAGGCCGTCCCCGGTGCGGGCGGAGATGGGAATGATGGCGTCAAAGCCGTCCCAGGCCTCGTTGTAGGCGGCGATAACGGGGAGCAGCTCCGCAGGCTCCACGTTGTCGATCTTGTTGACGGCCAGGATGCAGTGGAGCTTTTCCTCCCGGACCCGGTCGATGAGGG
>CAMXKT010000083.1 GCA_947244595.1 uncultured Oscillibacter sp.
ATCGCCTGCGACCTGGTGGACGAGGGCATGATCGACGAGAAGAAGGCCGTGGCCATGATCGAGCCCCGGTCTCTGGACACCCTGCTGCACCCGCAGTTTGACGGCGAGGCCCTGAAGGCCGCCCCCGTGGTGGGCCACGCGCTGGGCGCCTCTCCGGGAGCCGCCAGCGGCAAGATCGTTTTCACCGCCGAGGAGGCCAAGGAGTGGGCCGCCCGGGGTGAGAAGGTGGTCCTGGTCCGTCTGGAGACCTCTCCTGAGGATATCGAGGGCATGAAGGCCGCGCAGGGCATCCTGACCGTCCGGGGCGGCATGACCTCCCACGCGGCCGTGGTAGCCCGGGGCATGGGCAAGTGCTGCGTCTCCGGCTGCGGCGAGATCAAGATGGACGAGGAAAACAAGAAATTCGACCTGGCGGGCAAGACCTACCACGAGGGCGACTGGCTGAGCCTGGACGGCTCCACCGGCAAGATCTACGACGGAGCCATCCCCACGGTGGACGCCGTCATCGGCGGCGAGTTCGGCCGGGTCATGGGCTGGGCGGACAAGTACCGCCGTCTCCAGGTCCGCACCAACGCCGACACCCCCCACGACGCCGCCCAGGCCCGGAAGTTCGGCGCTCAGGGCATCGGCCTGTGCCGCACCGAGCACATGTTCTTCAACGAGGACCGCATCCCCGCCATCCGGGAGATGATCTGCTCCGACACTCTGGAGCAGCGTGAAAAGGCCCTGGCCCGCCTGGAGCCCATGCAGCAGAGCGACTTCGAGGGCATCTACGAGGCCATGGAGGGCTGCCCCGTCACCATCCGCTTCCTGGATCCCCCCCTGCACGAGTTCGTGCCCGCTGAGGAGGCCGACATCGCCAAGCTGGCGGAAGACATGGGCAAGTCCGTGGAGGACATCAAGGCCATCATCGCCGGACTCCATGAGTTCAACCCCATGATGGGCCACCGTGGCTGCCGCCTGGCGGTCACCTATCCCGAGATTGCCGCCATGCAGACCCGGGCTGTCATCAAGGCCGCCCTCAAGGTCCAGGCCGCCCATCCCGATTGGAAGATGGTCCCCGAGATCATGATCCCCCTGGTGGGCGAGGTCAAGGAGCTGAAATATGTCAAGGGCGTGGTGGTGGAAACCGCCGACGCCATCATCAAGGAAGCCGGGTCCAATATGAAGTACCTGGTGGGCACCATGATCGAGATCCCCCGGGCGGCCATTACCGCCGACGAGATCGCCAAAGAGGCGGACTTCTTCTCCTTCGGCACCAATGACCTGACCCAGATGACCTTCGGCTTCTCCCGGGACGACGCCGGGAAGTTCCTGGACGCCTACTACGACCGGAAGATCTACGAGAACGACCCGTTTGCCAAGCTGGACCAGACCGGCGTGGGCCGCCTGGTGGAGATGGCGGCGAAGCTGGGCCGTCAGACCAATCCCGATCTGCACCTGGGCATCTGCGGCGAACACGGCGGCGATCCCTCCAGCGTGGAGTTCTGCCACCGCACCGGCCTGGACTATGTGTCCTGCTCTCCCTTCCGGGTGCCCATCGCCCGCCTGGCGGCGGCGCAGGCGGCGATCAAAGAGGCCTGAGCGAAGACTTAAGAACCGCGTGAATTGAACAAGGCGCGTCTCCCAGAGCTCTCCGGGAGGCGCGCCCTCTTGTTTCCTCGGAACAAGGGAAGGAAAGACCTTGACATTCCGGGGAAAGGACGATATCATATTTGCAAGAGAGAAAATCTGGAAGCCGGCGTTTGCCCGGGCTTGCAGGAAGACAGGGGAGGGACTGCGTATGGGGACGCTGCTGCTCAAGTTCAGTATCCTGGCCGGGGTGTTCGGCATCGTCGGCCTGATTGGGCTGGCGGCGCTCCTGGCGTCCGTGATCTGGCTGATCATCCGGGTGGCCAATTTCGACTCCGTGGTCCCAGCGCTCATCTGCGTCCTGGCCTCGGTGGCCCTGACGGTGGGGGGACTGTTTTTGAGCCCCGCGCCGGAGGGCCGGGCGGCGCCGTACCTGAAAGAGTCTTGGGAGGCGCCCTTGGAGGCGGTCAAGGGCCAGATCGGAAAGCTCAAGGCCCTCAAAGACAACGGTCCCTGGGCCCGTTTTTTCAAGGATGAGGAAGCGCCGGAGGAGGACGGCGCTGCGGACGCGGACAACGGGCCGGAGGAATCCGGAGACCAAGAGCCGGAGATGGAGCGGATGGAGGTAATCCGCACCAGCGCTCCGGAGCAGGAGGATGGCTCCAGGTCTCCCACAGGCAGGAATCAGCCTGGAAAGGACCCGGAGGCCGAGGCGGCTGAACCGGCTCCTGAGGAGCAGAGCAGAGTCCTTGTTGATGAGGTTCTGGATGGCTGACGGATACGGCTGACGCTCCCGGAGGAGTGGAAGGATTCGTGCGTGATTGAAAGCAACGGGACCTATCTGGATTTTTATCAGAAGGCTTCCAGGCTAGACTACGGCGGTCTGGTTTTCTTTCTGATGGTCACACCAAGCCCCGTGGACCTCGAAGAATATATGCCTATGGAAAATCCCCAGATCGTAACCGAGAAAGATGGCGTGACCCTAATTTCTGGGGAACCGACGGATATCCAGTTTAATTATGAGGTGCAGGAGATTTCGGATGAATATACTCGGATGCAGGCGGAAATCCCTAGTATCCTGGAAACCATCGAGCTTGAACGGGTATAAATTAACAGCGCATGGCCGACCGGCCATGCGCTGTTGTTATCGGGCTCTTTACAGGTCCACCACGGTGACCTCGTGCCCCGTGCGGGGCAGTAGCTTTCCCAGCACGTCCGCCGTTTTCAGCTTCAGGCTGCTGGTGCAGATGCAGGGGTGGCAGCTCAAATACTCCGCCTCGTAAACCTCCCGCTCCATGAGGAGCCGGACCCGGTGCTCCGGGTCGTTCATCAGCCCCAGGATGGTGGCGGACCCGGGAGTACACCGGAGCAGCTCCCACAGGCTTTCCTCCGGGGCGAAGGACAGCCGGGCGGAGCCGATCTGATGGGAGAGGTCCTTGGTGTGGAAGGGCTTGTCGGGCCCCATGAGCAGCAGGTAAAACTGCGTCTTCTGCCGGTTGCAGAGGAAAAGGTTCTTGCAGATGGGCACGCCCAGCACCCGGCTGACGGCGGCGCACTTCTCCATAGTGTCGGCGGGCTCGCCGGACACCCGGTCGTAGTCCATGCCCAGCTCCTCCAGCAGGGCGAAGGCCGCCTCCTCCTGGGGCAGCAGTTCTCCCTCCGGGCGGGTGTTGTGGTATAGGGTTGAGACTTCCATTTTCGCACTTCCTTCGTTGCCGTCGCTCCGATCCGGATGACTGCCGGACCACCAGAGCGAGCAAAAGCTTTTTTGGTTACTTTTTTCACGAAAAAAGTAACTTTTCTCCAACCCGGTAGATGTCTCCCGCGCCGACGGTGAGGATCAGATCTCCGGGCCCGGCCAGCCGCCGGACGGCCTCCGCCGTCTTGTCCAGGGTGGAGCAGTACACGGAGCCGGGGATTTCCTTGACCAGGTCCGCGGAGGAGATGCCAAGGCTGTTCTGTTCCCGGGCGGCGTAAATCTCCGCCAGTACCACCACGTCCGCCAGCTTCAGTTCCTCCACAAAGCGGTCGAAGAGCTTGGCGGTGCGGGAGTAGGTGTGAGGCTGGAAAGCGACGATCAGACGCCGGTAGCCCAGGCCCTTGGCGGTGGTCAGCAGGGCGTGGAGCTCGTCGGGGTGGTGAGCGTAGTCGTCGTAAATCTCCGCGCCATTGTAGGTTCCCTTGTACTCAAAGCGCCGCCCCGCGCCGGTAAAGGACCCCAGGCCCTTTTCCACCGCCTCCCCGGGAAGGCCCAGCGCGTAGGCCGCCGAGGCCGCCGCCAGGGCGTTGGAGACGTTGTGCCGCCCGTAGACCCGCAGCTCCGCGTGGGCGTAAAACTCGCCGCGGACGTGGATGTCAAAGACCGGGCGGCCTTTGTCCTCCCGGAGATTCACGGCGGTGCAGTCCGCTCCCGGCTCCAGGCCGAAGGTAAAGGCGTCCAGTCCCTGGGCCACGTCCCGGGCCCCGGCGTTGTCCGCGTTGACAATCACATGGCCTCCGGAGGGCACCAGTTCCGCAAAGTGGCGGAAGGAGCGCTTGATATCGTCCAGGTCCTTGAAGAAGTCCAGGTGGTCCGCCTCCACGTTCAGGATGACGGCCACGGTGGGGTAGAAGCTCAGGAAGCTGTTGCAGTACTCGCAGGACTCCAGGATGATGGTGTCTCCCTGGCCCACCCGGTAGCCGGAGTGGAGCAGGGGCAGGGTGCCGCCGATCATCACCGTGGGGTCCGCCTCCGCCGCCATGAAAATGTGGGTGCACATGGAGGTGGTGGTGGTCTTTCCGTGGGTCCCGGCCACGCAGAGGGCGTTGGGATAGTGGCGCATGATGGCCCCCCAGGCCTGGGCCCGCTCGTAGACCGGGATGCCCCGGGCAATGGCCCCGGCGATCTCCGGGTTTCCGTCGTGGACGGCGGCGGTGCGGATCACCAGGTCGCAGTCTCCCAGGTTGTCGGCGTTGTGGCCCACGGCCACGGGGATCCCCAGGGAGCGGAGGCGCTTTACGGTGTCGCTTTCCGACATGTCGGAGCCCTGGATGACCAGCCCCTTGTCCCGCAGGACCTCCGCCAGGGGGCACATGGACACGCCCCCGATGCCCACCAGATGGGCCCGCGTGCCGGGGACGAAGAAATCGCTGATGGGTTTTGTATTGTGCATCATGGAAACCAGCTTCCTTTCCAGAAAACGGTATTTAAAAAAGATTGTATCCTTGCAGACAGTTTATTATAATATAAGGGATTGAGAAATGCAACGGCGAAGGAGGCGAAAACCGTGGATATTCCGGAGAATGTGCGGGCCGTCCTGCGGACCCTGGAGGCGGCGGGCCATGAGGCCTGGTGTGTGGGCGGCTGCGTACGGGACGCCATGCTGGGCAAAACGCCGGAGGACTGGGACGTGACCACCTCCGCCCCGCCGCAGGAGACTCTGACGGTGTTCGGCTCCCAGGCGGAGCCCACGGGCCTGAAACATGGCACCGTCACTGTGAAAACGCCCGGGGGCCCGGTGGAGGTCACTACCTACCGAATCGACGGCATGTACCGGGACCACCGCCGCCCGGAGTCCGTGACTTTCACCCGTTCCGTCGAGGAGGACTTGGCCCGCCGGGATTTCACCGTCAACGCCATGGCCTGGAATCTCCGGGGAGAGCTCCGGGACCCCTTCGGGGGAAGAGAGGACCTTCGCCGGGGACTTCTCCGCTGCGTGGGGGACCCGGACCGGCGATTTCAGGAGGACGCCCTGCGCATCCTCCGGGGCCTTCGCTTTTCGTCGGCGCTGGGCCTCGCGATCGAGTCGGGAACGGCGGCGGCCGTCTTGCGAAATCGGGAGGGGCTTGGGGATATCGCCCCGGAGAGAATCCAGGTGGAATTTTTCAAGCTCCTGCCGGGGAAACAGGCGGCGGAGGTCCTGCGGGGATATCCGGAGGTCTTCGGCGTCTTCTGGCCGGAGCTCCTGGCCATGGTGGGCTTCGACCAGCGGAACCGCCACCACTGCTACGACGTGTGGGAGCACACCCTCCACGCCCTGGACGCCGTGCCCGGGGATCTGGTGCTCCGCTGTACGATGCTGCTCCACGACGTGGGGAAGCCGGACAGCTTCACCCTAGACGAGGCGGGCGTGGGCCATTTCTACGGCCACCCCGCCGTCAGCCGCGATTTGGCGGACGGGATGCTCCGGCGGCTGAAATGCGGCACGGATTTCCGGGAGACCGTGGTCCGGCTGGTGGAGTGGCACGATAAAGACATCCCACGGACGGACAAGTCCATCCGGCGGGCCCTGCGGATTCTGGGGGAGGAAGACCTGCGCCGCCTGATCCTGGTGAAGCGGGCGGACAACCTGGGACAGGCCCCGGAGTTCTGGGAGCGGCAGAGGGAATTGGACAAGGCGGAGAAAATTTTAGACAAGCTCCTGGCGGAGGACGCCTGCTTTTCCCTGAAGCAGCTGGCGGTGAAGGGCGGAGACCTGCTGGCCCTGGGCTTCTCCGGTCCCGCCGTGGGGGCGGCGTTGGAAGAGCTTTTGGAAAAGGTGATGGACGGCGCGCTGCCCAACGAGCGGGGGGCGCTGTTGGCAGCCTTGCAAAAGAACCGGTGACAGATCTGAAAAGCGGCGCTGGAAGATTCCAGCGCCGCTTCCTTATACGATGTCCAGCAGCTCCCGCAGATCGGCGATTTCGTAGTCCACCTGCAGTCCCTCCCGCCGGGGCTTCCCCGACGAGTTGACCCAGCAGCAGGGGAGACCGGCGTTGTTGGCCCCCTGGATGTCGGTGGACAGGGAATCTCCGATGACCAGGGCGTTTTCATCCGTCATCCCCGGCAGCTGGCGGCGCACGTAGTCGAAGTAGGCCCGGCTGGGCTTGGCGGCACCGGCCTCCTCGGAGATGAAGGCCGCTTCAAAGAGGTCCGCGAAGACGCTGCCCCGGAGGCGGCTCCGCTGGACGGAGGCCACGGCGTTGGTGACGATGTACATCCGGTGGCCCCGCTCTTTCAGCTCCCGGCAGACCGCCTCGGCGTGGGGCAGGGGATAGACCCCCTCTCCCAAGGCGGACAGATAGTCCCGGTTGCATTCCACCGGATCCCGGTCCAGGCCCAGGGCCTTCAAAAAGCGGACGTAGCGCTCCAGGGTGACGAACTCCTTGGTGACCTCTCCCCGGTCAAAGGCGGCCCAGAGTTCCAGGTTGATTTCATGGTAGAGCCGGTAGACCTCCGGCGTGTAGGGGATGTCATGCGTCCGGCACACGATCTCGAAGGCCCGAGAAGAGGCCTTGGGGAAGTCGAACAGGGTGTCGTCGGCGTCGAAGAGCAGGTACTCGTAATTCATCATCGTCGTCCTTTCGGCAGGTTTCATGGCTTTCATTGTACCACGCCCGCCGGGAAAAGACAATCACCCATTCTCCTCCCCGGCCATACCATGGAGCGAGGGGGAGTGTTGAGATGAAGAAGACCTTTGGCGTCGTCGGCGGGGACCGCCGCCAGGCGGAGCTGGCCCAATTGCTGGCCGGGGACGGCCATGCCGTCCGTACTTACGGCCTGGACCGCTGGAAGCCCGTGGGGGCGGGCACGCTGGAGCATGCCGCCGCCTCCGACGTGGTGATTCTGCCCCTGCCCCTGTGCAAGGGAGACGGGGTTTTGAACTGCGAGGAGGGGGCGGTGCCCACGGCGGACCTGTTTCGCCGCCTCCGGCCCGGACAGCGCATCCTGGCGGGCCAGGTGCACCCCCGGCAGCGCCGGGAGGCGGAGGCCCTGGGCCTGTCGGTGGAGGACTACTTCCTTCGGGAGGAATTGGCGGTGGCCAACGCCGCCGCTACGGCGGAGGGAGCCGTCCAGACCGCCATGGAGCATCTGGACCGGACGCTCCTGGGGCTGGACTGCCTGGTGATCGGCTTCGGCCGCATCGGAAAGCTGCTGAGCTGCCGGCTTCACGGCCTGGGGGCCAGGGTCACGGCTACGGCTAGACGGCCGGAGGACCTGGCCTGGATTCGGGCCTATGGCTACCGGGCCCTGGA
>CAMXKT010000084.1 GCA_947244595.1 uncultured Oscillibacter sp.
ATGCCCGCGATGAGGTAGGTGACGCCGGACACCACCGCGCAGGTGATGGCGTAGGGCAGCTGGGTGGACACATGATTCACGTGATCGCACTGAGCGCCTGCGGAGGCCATAATGGTGGTGTCGGAGATGGGGGAGCAGTGGTCGCCGCAGACCGCGCCAGCCATGCAGGCGGAGATGCAGACGATGGCCATGGGGTTATCCATGGAGAAGACGTTCTGCACGATGGGGATCAGGATGCCGAAGGTGCCCCAGGAGGTACCGGTGGCAAAGGCCAGCAGGCAGCCGATGGCGAACACGATCAGGGGCAGGATCATCTGGAGGCCGCCGGCGGAGGACCGGACGAAGTCCCGGACGAAGAACTTGGCGCCCAGGGAATCGGTCATGGCCTTCAGGCTCCAGGCGAAGGTCAGGATCATGATGGCGGGCACCATGGCCTTGAAGCCCTCGGGGATGCAGCCCATCATCTCCTTGAAGCTCATAGAGCGGCGGATGAGGTAGTACACCAGGGTGAAGACCAGGGCGAAAGCGGAGCCCAGCATCAGGCCCACGGAGGCGTCAGAGTTGGAGAAAGCGGTGATGAAGCCCTCGCCCTCGAAGAAGCCGCCGGAATAGATCATGCCGATGACGCAGCAGATGATCAGAACCACCACGGGGAGCACCAGATCCAGCACGGTGCCCTTGTCCTCGGGAGCGTCGTCCTCCGCGCCCGCGTAGGGGTTGGAACCGGAGAACAGGTCGCCCGCCAGGGCGTTCTTCTCAAACTTCGCCATAGGTCCGAACTCGACCTTCATGAGGATCATGCCCACCATCATGACGATGGTCAGCAGGGCGTAGTAGTTGTAGGGGATGGCCCGCAGGAAGAGGTTGAAGCCCTGGCCGTCCTCGGCGAAGCCGGCGACGGCGGCGGCCCAGGAGCTGATGGGGGCGATGATGCACACCGGGGCGGCGGTGGCGTCGATGATGTAGGCCAGCTTGGCCCGGGAGATGTTCTGCTTGTCCGTGATGGGCCGCATGACGCTGCCCACGGTGAGGCAGTTGAAATAGTCGTCAATGAAGATCAGCACGCCCAGGAGCACGGAGGCCAGCTGCGCCCCCACCCGGGACTTGATGTGGTCCTTGGCCCAGCGGCCAAAGGCGGCGGAGCCGCCCGCCTTGTTCATCAGGCACACCATGGAGCCCAGGATGATCAGGAAGATCAGGATACCCATGTTGTAGCTGTCGGTGACCGAGGCCACAATGCCGTCGTTGAACACGTGCAGAATGGTGCCCTCAAAGGCAAAGTTGGAGTACAGCAGGCCGCCCACCAGGATGCCCACGAACAGCGACGAGTAGACCTCCTTGGTGATCAGGGCCAGGGCAATGGCGATGATGGGGGGAATCAGGGACCAGAAGGTGTTGTAGAAGCGGCTGGAGGATTCCACGTAGCCCACGCCCCCGCAGGTCTCGCAGGTCACGGCCTCCAGGTCCTCGGACAGCACAACGCCGGACGCGCCGCAGTCGCCGCACTCAATGTACTTGGTCCCGGCGGCCTCCGTCAGGTCCTCTCCCGCCGCCATGGCGGGAACGGTCATGGCCGCGCACAGCAGCAGCATGACCGCCAGCAGGGGCAGGAACCGTCTTCTTAAGGTTCTCATAAGCTCTCTCCTAAACGAAAAATGAAGTCATGACAGGTCGTCATGACTTCATACTTGACACACAGCTTGTATGAATCCACGACAGCGCTCCACCTCCTTGCGAGGTGACAGTCCGGGGGATGTTTTCCCCGCGGCCCGGCTCCGGCTCCCTCAGGCGGGAGGACGAAGCCTCGGCGGAAGCCCCTTTCCCCCTCCCCGGTTCCTGAACCCGTGGGGAGGCGTACTCTTGACGTCCGCGCCTCTATCATGCTGGCACCTATTATAATAATCCATTCCGAAATGTCAACCACCTTTCTGAAATTTTTTCCGCCCATTTTGCCGGGACGCCTCGGAAATTGGAATCTTTTGGCGGAGATGCCCGCCGCTCTCCCCAGGAGGCCCCGCCTTCTTTGCGCAGTTTGACCAGCCTCCGCCCCGGTCTCCCCGGCCCCATCAGGCAAAACGACGATTTTTGGAAAAGCGTTTGACATGGGCGGCGGAGATGCTACAATAGAAAAATACGCGGTCTGCGTACTACAAAAACGCAAAGCCCCAAGGAGGCGAAAAGGATGAAGTTTTCCAGCAAGTGCGAGGCGTGCAGCCTCTCCCCCATTCGGAAATTCCACCCCTATGTGGTGGCGGCGGAGGCAGCCGGCCGGCGCGTCCTCCACCTGAACATCGGTCAGCCCGACGTGGAGACCCCCCAGGCATTCTTTGACGCCGTGCGGGGCTTCCAGGACCCCGTTTTGGCCTACGCCCCCGCCGGCGGCGCGGACGTGTATCTGGAGGCCGTGCGGGACTACTATCAGAGCTTCGGCGTCTCCCTGGCGCTGGAGGATATTTTAGCTACTTACGGCGGCAGCGAGGCCCTGCAGCTCACCGCCGCCTGCATCCTGGACGACGGGGACGAGGTCTTGATCCCCGAGCCCTTCTACCCCAACTACGACACCTTCATCGGCGTCACCGGAGGCAAGATCGTCCCCATCCCCACCACGGCAGAGGAGGGCTACCGCTTCGCCCGCCGGGAGAAGATCGAGCCCCTTATCAACGAACACACCAAGGCCATCATGGTCACGAACCCCGGCAACCCCACCGGCGCGGTCCTCACCCACGAGGAACAGCGCCTCCTGGTGGACATCTGCAAGGAGCACGGTCTCTTCCTGGTCAGCGACGAGGTCTACCGGGAGATCATCTACTCCGGAAAGAAGCTCAGCTCCCTGCTGGAGTTCGAGGACGCGGCGGAGAACATCATCGTCACCGACTCCATCTCCAAGCGCTTCTCCTCCTGCGGCGCCCGGGTGGGCGCGCTGATCTCCCGGAACCAGCACTTCATGGAACTGGCCATGAAGATCTGTCAGGGCCGTCTCTGCGCCGCCACGCTGGACCAGATCGGCGCCGCCGCCCTGTACCGGACGATGACGCCGGACTACCTGGCCTCCGTCCGGGACGAGTACGGCCGCCGGAAGGACGCCCTGGTGGAGGCCCTCTCCAAGCTCCCCGGCGTGACCCACAGCTCTCCGGAGGGCGCGTTCTACGTCATGGCCACTCTGCCGGTGGACGACGCGGAAAAGCTCCAGTACTTCCTGCTTCAGGAGTTCGAGGATCACGGCGAAACCGTCATGTACGCCCCCGGCGAGGGCTTCTACGGCACCCCCGGCAAGGGGAAAAACGAGGTCCGCATCGCCTACGTCACCCAGCCCAAGGAACTGACCCGGGCCATCGAGCTGTTGGGCCTTGGCATCGAGGCCTACAACCGGAAGAACGGGAAATAAGGAGGACCTATGATTCGTCACATCGTCATGTGGAAATTCCGCCCCGGCACCGAGGCGGAACAGGAGAAGTTCCTCACCGGCCTCCAGGCCCTCCAGGGGGTCGTCCCCCAGCTGCTCCGCAGCGAGGTGGCCCGGAACGTGGCCCCGGGAAACTACGACGCCGTGCTGGTCAGCGAGTTCCAAAGTCTGGAGGATCTGGACGCCTATAAAAACGATCCCCGGCACAAGGCGGTCTCCGCCCTGTGCAAGTCTATCCGGGAGGACCGGGTGGCGGTGGATTACGAGGTTTTATAAAGTATCATTATAAGCATAACCCAGTAAAAAGGGCCGCGCTGTAGATTACAGCGCGGCCCTTTTTATCGATCGGAACGGCCTCAGCGACCCCGCCGCAGGCCCTCCAGGTCTCCCGCCTGAATAGCCCGGAGGCTTCCCGCCAGTTTCTCCAAGGGCCAGTCCCACCACCGCAGCTCCAAAAGCGCGTCGATGGTCTCCTGGTCAAACCGCCGCCGGATGGGCCTTGCCGGGACGCCGCCCACGATGGTATAGGGCGGCACGTCCTTTGTCACCACGGACCGGGCGGCCACGATGGCCCCGTCTCCGATGGTGACGCCGGACAGGATCACCGCCTCATAGCCGATCCAGACGTCGTTTCCAATCACGATGTCCCCCCGCTTGTCCCAGGCCTCCGTCACCTTCATTCCGTGGCCCCACTCCTCGTAAAAGATGGGGAACACGTAGGTGGACAGGGAGCCCAGGGCGTGGTTGGCGCTGTTCATCAAAAACCGCGCCCCGCAGGCGATGGAGCAGAACTTCCCAATCACCAGCCTGTCGCCGTTGACTGGGTAGTGGTAAAGCACATTGTTCTGCTGGAAGTCTCTGGGATCACGGACGAAATCGTTGTAAATGGTAAAGTCGCCTACCCCGATGTTAGGGTTCTGGACGGCGTTTTTCAAATAAATGGTCTGTCTGTCCCCCGTCCTGGGGTACAGCTTTGTGGAAGCCGGAATCGTCATGGAATCTTCTCCTTCTTAATTTAACATTAGTTTGGACGATTCCGGCTCAGGCAATGCAGCGCCTCACTCCCATATCACTCCCTTTGCTTAAAGGCGGCTTTTATAAACTATCTATTTATTTCTCTCCGCTTTCAGCCCCGCAGCAGGGCCGTCCGGGCGTCCAGCTTCCCATTCTCCAGCGTCACAACCCCGTAGGTGGGACGGGAGTAGTCCCCGATGCTGCCGGGGTTCAGAAACAGGGTCTTTCCCCGCATGTCCACCAGGGGCTTGTGTGTGTGGCCGAAGAGGAAGAGGTCCAGGTCCTTTTCCTCCGCCGCCAGCCCCGCCGCCATCAGGGACTGCTTGACCCCGTAGGTGTGCCCGTGGCACATGAGGACCCGCTTGTCCCCCAGGTATAAGAGCTTCTCCGCCTCCCGGGAGCCCCGGAAGTAGTCGCAGTTGCCGTAGACCTGTTCCAGGGGCAGGTCCGGGAAGCGGTCATGGAGCCGTTCCCCGTCCCGCCAGCAGTCCCCCAGGTGGAGGATCATCCGGGGGGATTCCCGCTCCACGGCCCGGATCATGTTGGCGATGTTCCCGTGGGAATCCGACAAAACCAGAACCTTCATAACAGCGCCCCTTCTCGTCCCCAGGACGGTTTGTTATAGTAAACATCAGTATAGGAGTTTCTTCCCCGCTTTGCAATCCCCTGCCGGAGAAATTTAGAAAATTTTTTCGCAGCCCCCCGGCCGGGGCGGTTCGTTTTCGGGGGAAAGCGCCCTCGGCCACGGGATCGCCGGGGAGAACCCGGCCGTCCGGGGCCTATCCGTATCATTCTATATGCCGGAGATACAGCAGTTCTCCCAGCGGCTTGCCGCCCACGTCGGTTTCCATGCGGGTCCCGCTGAACCGAAAGCCGGATTTCTCATAAAACGCTCTGGCCCTGTGGTTCTCCTCCAGCACCCAAAGGAGGACGTTCTGATATCCCTGGACCGCCAGCGCCTCTACCGCCGCCGCCAACAGAGCCTTTCCATGGCCCCTGCCCATGTACTCCGGCAGCAGGTAAAGGGCTACAACCTCCCCAAAATCCGGGTAGTCCGGCCAGCGGGAGAGGCCGACGCAGCATGTCCCAATCAGCCTCCCGCTCTCCTCCAGCAGAAGACTTTGGCGGCCTCCCTGGTCCAGATTTTCCGCCCAGAGCCCGGCGGGAATACCGTCCAAATACGCCTGAGGCACCATGCCTCGATAGGCGAACCTCCAGCTCTCCTCGTAGATTCGGCTGACCGCCAGGCGGTCGTCCGTCTCCCGCAGCGGCCGGATTTCCGTGGACCCTCCCTCAATCAGCGCCAGCTTTTTCCGGCGGTCCAGACGCTTGATGGCCGCCTCCCTCCGCAGGGCGGCGGACTTGTCCGGGGCCTCCTCCCGGTAAACCAGCTCCACCGGCGGGCGGCTCCGGGTGTACTTGGCCCCTTTGCCGCTTCGGTGGGCCTCCAGCCGCCGGGGCAGGTCGCAGGTAGCGCCGGTGTACAAGGTTCCGTCGCCGCAGCGGAGCATGTAGACCGTCCAACCCATAACGCCGCCTCCCTTTGTCTTTTGAGGGACAGTATATCACATCTGTCCGCCAAAGGCAAAGGCCGCATAGGGACTTCCCCGGTTTTCATAGGCTAGGCAGAGAGGCCCTGCCTCCAAATTCGGTCCGCCGCCAGCCGGGAAAGCGGCGGCCGGGGCCATGGTCCCGGCAAGGAGGTTTCATATGCTGTCCGCCGCCCTGCTGCTGTTTGCCAATACGCTACTGTTTTCCCTGCGCCTCTCCGGCGGCGGGTCCTTCCCCAAACCCCTGAGCGCCGCCGAGGAGCGGGAATGGCTGGAGAAGTACGCCCAGGGAGACCCGAAGGCCCGGCAGGTGCTGATCGAACGAAACCTGCGGCTGGTGGCGCATATCATTAAGAAATACTACACCCAAAGCGCCGACCAGGAGGACCTGATCTCCATCGGAACCATTGGTCTTATCAAGGGTATCTCCAGCTTCGACCCCGCCAAGGGAGCTCGCCTGGCTACCTACGCCGCCCGGTGTATTGAGAATGAAATCCTCATGTACTTCCGCAGTCAGAAGAAGCTCCAGGGTGAGGTTTCCCTCTCCGATTCCATCGACACCGACAAGGACGGGAACGCCCTCCAGCTCATGGACATTGTGGGCGTGGACGACACCATGCTGGAAGACCTCCACGACCGGGACAACGCCCTGCGGCTCCACAGGCTGGTCCGGGAGCGCCTCACCGC
Source organism: uncultured Oscillibacter sp. (assembly GCA_947244595.1). GTDB lineage: Bacteria > Bacillota > Clostridia > Oscillospirales > Oscillospiraceae > Oscillibacter. The sequence continues at coordinate 6,655 of CAMXKT010000084.1, forward strand.
CCGGGAGGCGGAGATCGTCCGCCTGCGCTACGGCCTGGGGGGCACTGTGCCCTTGACCCAGCGGGAGATCGCCTCCTCCTTCGGCATCTCCAGGAGCTACGTATCGCGCCGCGCTTAATGTAAACGATGCCCGGAAATCCTTGCGGGGCAAGGGCTTGTCCCGAGTGTCGGATGTTCCTGGTAGCATCGCGCTTAATGTAAACGGCAGAATACTTCGGAAAAGGTAAGCGACCATTCGTTAAGTAAGAAATTTCATTTGTGCCTAATACCCTTGTCCCAAAACAGCAAGTTTATTACATAAAAGTCACAAAGATAGTTTTTTTGAAAGTTTATTACATCATTGTCCATAAATCAATTATCGAAAGGTCAACCAAAAGAACCGATGAATGATGTTTGTCCATCAAAAAAGGCTAATTGAAAGTGCAATATACCAGTATAAAAATCAGGAACTCCTTGGGGATTATAGGCTTTGGCTTATAATCCCCTCTTTTCTTTTTTTGAAAAATTCTTATCCGAAAATGGAGGTTTAATACCATGCGTGACATTTTGCGAATTTTACCAATTCTCTTTATTTGCATTTGCGTAGCCTTCTCAGGACTCACGGAATCTTCTGAGTGCAAAGAACTCAAAACTTCTCCAGCAGAAGACGCAGGAACATCTGCTGGTCTTCTTATAAGCAGCCTTCAAGAGATTCCACAATCAGGGGATACGGTCTCCTGCGAAGACGGCTCAACATATGAAATTTCCGATGTCAGTAACTACGCCTGAGTATCCACCGATGCGCTCGGCCTGGAACCTTTACCAAAAGCCTTCCCTCCCGATTCCCTCAAAGAAGATGCAATCCATTTTACTGTCAACGCCAATTTGAAATTGTAAGAAAACGCCGAAGAAATTTTGTAGTT
>CAMXKT010000085.1 GCA_947244595.1 uncultured Oscillibacter sp.
TCTCCCGCCAGCTGGAATGGCTGGCCCGGGCGGCTGTCAAGGAAGAGGACAAGACCCCCCAGTTTGCCTTCCTGGACCCCCTGCTGATCCGGACCCCCGGCGCGGCGGTCAGCGAGTGCGCGGCCATGACCAACGAGATGGCGGCCCTGGCCCGGAAGAGCCTGCTGGCCTCCCTGGGGCAGCTCTCCAAGTATGACGGAAACCTGGAGACGGAGCTTTTGGAAAATGAAGACAAGCTGGACATCTACGAGGACCGCCTCAGCGGCTACCTGGTGCAGATCTCCCAGCACGGCCTTTCCATGGAGGACATCCACACCGTCTCCCGTCTGCTCCACGCCATCGGGGACTTCGAGCGCATCGGGGACCACGCCCTGAACATCCAGGAATCCGCCCGGGAGCTCCACGAGAAGGGCCTCAGCTTCTCCGGCGCGGCGGAGGCGGAACTCCGAGTGCTGGAACGGGCCCTGGAGGATATTTTGACCGCCTCGGTGGACTGCTTCCGGGCCGACGACCCCGCCGCCGCCAAAATGGTGGAGCCCCTGGAGGAAACCGTGGACCGGCTCACCGACGAGATCCGGGCCCGGCACATCCACCGGCTCCAGAGCGGGGAGTGCACCATTCAGCTGGGCTTCATCCTGAACGACCTGCTGACGAACCTGGAGCGGGTGTCTGACCATTGCTCCAACATCGCCGTCTGCGTCATCGAAGAGCGGGAGGACCACGCTGAGCAGCGTCACGCCTACCTTCATGACTTCAAGGCCGCGGGAGAGTTCACCGAGAGCCTGGACAAGGACCTGGAGAAATATAAACTGCCTTGAGCTTCCATCACAGGCAAGAAAGGACCGCCGGAAGAATCCGGCGGTCCTTTTTATCCGTATCTGCTACAGGTAGTTCAGCGGGTTCTTGGCCACGCCGTTGTAGCGGACCTCGAAGTGGCAGTGGTTTCCGGTGGAGTTGCCGGTGGAGCCGGCCCGGGCGATCTGCTGGCCCTTGTAGACCTTCTGGCCTACGGAGACCGTCAGGCTGCTGTTGTGCCCGTACCGGGTCACATAGCCGTTGCCGTGGTCGATCTGGACCAGATAGCCGTAGCCGCTCATCCACCCGGAGTAGGTGACCGTGCCGCCGTCCGCGGCGTAGATGGGCGTTCCTCTCGGGACAGCGATGTCGATGCCCTTATGGTTGGTGGACCCGATGCCGCCGGGGGAGCGCCGCCCGCCGAACCGGGAGGTGATGCGCCCCGTGGTGGGCCAGCGGAAGCTGCCGGTGGGGAGCCAGGTGGGCCGGGGCTTGGTGCCCTGGAGCCGGTATTCCGTGACGGGCTGGCGCAGGGTGACGGAGGAGAGCACGGTCCGTTCCGTCTCCTGGCCGTTGATATAGGTGACGTTTGCCACGGTATCCGCCGCGCCGAACTCTCCGGCGGAGGTGACCTTGTAGTCGCCCACATAGATATCCGAACTCTCGGTGTACTCCACGTCGAAAGCCACGCTGTCCACATAGCGCTCCTGCTGAACCACGGTCATGGTCAGATAGGGCACGGAGGCGGACATGGTGAGGATTTCGCCGATCTGCAGCTTGTCGATGTCATAGCCGGGGTTCAGCGCCAGCAACTCCTTGGAGCTCAGGCCGTGATCCTCGGCGATCTCGGACCAGGTATCCCCCTTGGCCACGGTGTAGGTGACCTCGGCGGTCTTGGTGCTGTAGAGGGTCTCGGCCACATAGCCCAGGTTCATCAGGCTGTCCGTGGGCACATACTCCTCTTTGACCTCCACGTTTTCGGCGAAGGAAACGGAGATGGTGCCCTCGTTGGTGGCGGAGAGCTGGATCTGCTTGAGCAGCTGCTCCAGGGCTCCCTTGTAGGGCGTGGCTCCGATGCGCTCCCCGTCCACGTAAAGGCAGTAGCCCACGGTGACCATGCCTACCTCTTCGCTCAGGGCCTCCTCGTAGACCTCCTTATCCACCAGATCCTGGCGGCGGAGAAGGCCGGAGGAGTACTGGATCAGGGAATCGTCGATGGTAAAGCTCCGGCCCAGGGTTCGGGCGGTGACCTGTTCCAGCTCCGCTCGGGCCTCCTCGGCCTCCGCCTCGCTGGAGAGGGATCCCAGGACCTTTCCGTCATAGGTGACGGTGACGCCGTTGGTATAAGTGGAGACAAACAGCGCCGCCGCCGCCAGTACGCAGCCTCCCGCCAGGAAGACCAGGGGATGGATCCGCCAGCGGCGCTTCTTCTGGGCGCTCTGGGCGCTCTTCTGCCGGGAGGCGCTGTTCTTCTGCAAAACCCGTTCCTGGAGCAGGCTCCCCCACATGGGAAGCAAACCCCAGAAAAACAGCATCAGCTGGATAGGCAGCCGCTCGGACTCCGGGAAGCGGTGGGCCTTGTTCTCCCGGACGATGCGCCGCCAGCGGCGGCGGAAGTGCAGCCGCTTCTGGGCGATGGTCTGCCGGGGAGAGCGGCTTTCCCTCTGCTCCTCCGGGCGGGCCTTCCGGGGCGCGGCGCTCCGGCGCTCCCGGTTTTGGGAGGACGAGGAGGAGCGGCGGCGTTCCCGGCGCTCCGGGCGTTTCCGCTCTCCCCCCTCCGGCTCCCAGTCCCGGATGGAAGGGGGAAGGTCCCACTCCCGCCAGGGGCTCCAGCCCTCGGGGAAGTCCTCCCGCCCGCCGGGGGCCTCCGCCTTCGGCTTGCCGTCCTGCCTGGGCGGGGCCGGGGCTGCGGTTTTTTTCCTGTCTTCGCTCATAGGGTCTCCTTGCGGCGGACACGGGCCCGCGCTGAAAAAGTTACAATTTGTTACCAATGCCTATCATACCGCTTTTTTCCCCTTCCGTCAAGTCCCGGGAGAGGCAAAAAAGCGGGGGATTCCGGGATGTTTCCGGCGTTTTCGACAGGAGACGCCCCGGGAGGCGGGTTCAGTGTGCCACATCGGGGCTGGGAATTGGTGACAAAATCGTAAATTTTTATGAAACCGCCCCGAAATTTGGATTGACCGGGGCGGGCAAAGGTGTATAATGGATCTGTAATCCCCCCGCGAAGACTTGTACATCTGGAGGAAAAGACATGTTTGAATTTCTGATCAAAAAGCTGAAAGCCCATCCCCGCAAAATCGTGTTCACCGAGGGCACCGACCCCCGCATCCTGGAGGCCGCCGCCCGCCTGCTGTCCGCCACGTTCCTGATGCCCGTGCTGGTGGGCAACCGGGAGGAGATCCTGGCCGCCGCCGAGGAAGTGGGCTTCAACGTCAAGGGCGCGGAGATCCTGGACCCCGAGACCTTCGAGGACATGGATAAGATGGTGGCCGAGATGGTGGCCCTCCGCAAGGGCAAGATGACCGAGGATCAATGCCGCGCCGCGCTGAAGCAGGGCAACTACTTCGGCACCATGCTGGTGAAGATGGGCTACGCCGACGCTCTGCTGGGCGGCGCCACCTACTCCACCGCCGACACCGTCCGCCCCGCCCTCCAGCTCATCAAGACCAAGCCGGGCTGCAAGATCGTCTCCAGCTGCTTCATTCTGGTCCGTCCCTCCGCCACCGGCGACCCGGACGTGTTCGCCATGGCGGACTGCGCCATCAACATCAAGCCCACCGAAGACGAGCTGGTGGAGATCGCCACGGAAACCGTGGCCACGGCCCGGACCTTCGGCATCGACCCCAAGGTGGCCTTCCTCAGCTACTCCACCCACGGCTCCGGCGCGGGCGAGGATGTGGACAAGATGCGGGGCGCCTGCGAGAAGGCGAAGTTCGCCCTTCCCGGCGTGGTTGTCGACGGCGAGCTCCAGTTCGACGCCGCCGTGTCCCCCCGGGTCATGAAGACCAAGTGCCCCGACTCCCCCGTCCACGGCCAGGCCAACACCTTCATCTTCCCGGACATCAACGCAGGCAACATCGGCTACAAGATCTGCCAGCGTATGGGCTCCTTCGACGCCTACGGCCCCATTCTCCAGGGCCTGAACGCTCCCATCAACGACCTCTCCCGGGGCTGCAACGCCCAGGAGGTCTACTCCATGGCCATCATCACCGCCGGTCTTTGTGAGGATTGAGCCAGACTTTCAGAGAACGAAAAAATGGAGCGGCTGAAAAGCCGCTCCATTTTTTATTCCTCCGTCCAGAACTCCCGGACCCGCTCGATCTCCCGGCGGCCGTCGAAATAGCCCTCCTGCCACAGCGCTCGGAGGGTGTCCACGTCCTTCTCCGTTCTGGAACAGCCCAGGGTGTCCTTCGGCGCGATGACCAGTGCCCGGCCCTGCCGCTCCAGGTCAAACAGGGCCTCCCGGCAGGCGTTGTAGCGCTCCGACCGGGAGCGCATGGTCTCCCGAAAATAGGGGTACTTTTTGAAAGCCCGGGCCATGACCTGGTCGGACCGTCCCGGCTTCTTGTAGTAGTCCCGCTCCCGGGTCAGCACCACCACCACCCGGTCGCAGCCCTCGTGGAAGGCCCGCCGCCAGGGGATGGCGTCGGCGCAGCCGCCGTCCAGATAGGGCTGGCCGCCGATGTGGATAACAGGAAACATCAGTGGAATGGCGCAGGTGGCCTCCAGCAGCAAGTTCGGCGAGTCCCGCCGGGGAACGGGGAGATACTCCGCCTCCCCGGTGTTCAGGTTCGTCACCACCGCCTCCGCCCGGCCGGGGTAGGCGGCGAAAGCGTCGTAGTCAAAGGGAATCAGTTCGTTGGGAATGGTCTCGTAGGCGAACCGAAGGCCGAAGTAGGAGCGGTTCTGGGGGTTCGCCAGATTCCGAAAGCCCATATAGCGTTTGTTGCGGGCGTAGGTACAAACGATTTGGAGGTTCCGGCGGCTCTGCCGGGAGAGGTAGCTGACGCCGTAAGCAATCCCGGCGGAGACGCCCAGGGTGTAGTCCGGCAGGGGGAGTCCCCCGTCCAGGAAGGCGTCGCACACGCCGGAGGAGTAGATGGTCCGCAGGGCTCCGCCCTCCAGGACCAGCGCGGTTTTCATGGTATCACCTCATATTAACGATAGAGATATTTTTTCAATTTCCAATGCCAGATGTTGGTCAGCCGGGCCAGGGTGGAGTCCGTCAGCAGAAAGACCACATTCCCCGCCGCCAGCAGCGCCGCGTTGAAATACCAGACGGACTCCAGCAGGTCCGCCGTCAGGCCCATGAGCCGCAGCACCAGGCCGTAGAGCAGCAGAGCGGCGATGTTGCACACCGCCAGCCGGGCCAGGAGGCGCAGAGGCCGGGAGGGCAGGGCGGCGATCCTGGGCCTGAGGATGGGATACCAGCCGAAGAACAAATAGACAAAGGCGGTCTCCCGGTCCGGCACCAGCAGCAGCGCCAGAAGGGCCACGGCGGCGTAGGCCGTCCCGGCGGCCCTGGGACCCAGCTCCTCCAGCACGGGCAGCAGCACGCCCATGGCCAGGATGGGGGCGCAGAAGACCATGCCGGGGATCACGCCGCCCATGCACAGCAGGGCCACGGCCAGAGCCGCCAGCACGCCGCACAGGGCCAGGGGCCGGGCCCTCACGGGACCTCCTTGTACTGGAGCTTGTAATAGCTCCACTTCCGCCACTTTTGAACGAGCTCTCGCTGTTCATCCGTGAGTTCCCCCGTGACGGAGCCGTCCGCCAATTGGTACGTGTTCTTCTGGACCACCGGCAGCTCCCGGCGGAGCTCACTCAGGAAGAAGAACCAGGGACTTTCGTTCCTCCGGCCCGTCAGCTCCAGCACCGCCGCCCCTAGGAAGCAGGCGGAGACGGTCTCCTTAAGGTCCAGGGCCGCCGCGGCATTTTCCCAATCCAGGGCCGCCGCCGCCGCGTCGTTGGCCCAGATGACAAAGGGGGTCTTGTAGGCCGTCAGGTTCTCCCGGCCGTCCGGGCCCGGGGCCACGTCAATGCCCAGCTCTTTGTAAGCCAGCATGTCGTTCCCCAGGTAGGGCAGGTGGTCCCCCCAGTAGACCAGAACCACGGGCTCCTCTTGGGCGTCGAAGTATCTCCAGAGGCGGCCCAGCATGGCGTCCGCGTCCCGGACGCCCTCCACGTAGACGCTTAAAAGGGTTTCCGCCTCCTCCGAGAGGCCGGGGATCTCCGTGGGAGGGAAGTCATAGTCCGGACCGTACTTGTCGGCGGTGTAGGACATGTGGTTTTGAATCGTGGTGGTAAAGTGGAAGAGGGGTCTCTCCGCCTGTTCAAAGGCCTCCTCGATGAGGCCCGCGGCGTAGTCGTCGGTGACCCAGCGGCCCTTGTACTCCGGGGCCTCCATGTCCCCCACGAACAGCGTCTCCTCCGCGCCGAACCAGCGGTAGACGTTCTCCCGGTTGTAGAACCAGTTGTCCCCGGGGTGGTAGAAGGAGGTCTCGTAGCCGTCGTTCCCGAAGACCCGGAACAGGCTGTCCAGATTCCGGTTCACCACCCGCATGGCAGAGGTGGCGGAGGCGGAGAGGGCGGTGGTCTGCATCCCTGTCAGCACGTCGAACTCCGTGTTCGCCGTCCCCCCGGCGAAGCCGGGGACCACCACGTGGCCGCTGAGGGCGTGGGGATCCTCCCGTAGGGCGTGGAGGTTGCTCAGGGGGTCGTCCTCCTCCGTGTACCGGAAAGCCGGGGCGTCGGTGATATCGGAGAAGGCCTCGTTCATCACCATGACCACGCTGACGTCCTTCCCCTGTCCGGGGGCGTCCCCGGTCTCCCAGCTCTCCGCCTCAGCGCGGTTAAAGCCCTCGGGCCGGTCCACCAGATAGGTGGTGAAGTGGTGGCAGAAAGCATAGGGAAACCCCAGGTCGTTAAAGACGGCGGGGACATACTCGGCGTTGCTGACCTTGAAGGACTGATAGAGGTCCTTGGAGGCGTAGACGGTAAAAATCAGCCCCGTCAGAACGGCAAGAGAGGCGGCAAGGCCCAGCAGGCTCCCCGCCCAGCCCCGGAGCTTCTCCAGGGGGAAGGGCTTGCAGCCGATGAAGAACCCCAGCGCCAACAGGGCGGCGGTGACCAGGACCACCGCCGCAATCTGCGCCGCCGGGTAGTGGATGTCGTAGCTCTCCAGGGCGCTGCCCACCTCCTTGAGGAGGGCGAAGTCCCGGGGGAACACGGGCTCGTCCCGGACCTCGATTTTCACCCGGTTGGCGATGGACAGGGCGCACACCAGGAGGTTCGCCAGGGCCGCGCCGAAGAAGACGTTCCGAAAAAGCGCCGCCGCCGCCAGAAGCAGCAGCCCCACGGGCAGGGCGTTGAGGACGATCAGCAGCGGCTGGCGGAGAAAGCCGGAGAGGAGCCCCCGGAAGGAATTGGGCTGGCACCAGAGGGCCAGCAGGGTGATTCCCCCGGCCAGGAGGACCGCCGCCAGAAGACTGAGAGGCAGGGAGAGGCGGACCTTGGGGCTTGGAAGCGTATGTTTCAAAGGGTTCACTCCTTGAAGTGCTCGTGGTTGAAGATGTGATCCACGCAGAAGCAGTGGTAGCCCGCGCAGCGGGAGCAGTAGCGGAACTCCAGATCCGGGTAGTCCGTGTCGGTGCGGCCGCAGACGGAGCACTTGTGCCGGTAGCCCTGCTGGGCCTCCTTCTTCCGCT
>CAMXKT010000086.1 GCA_947244595.1 uncultured Oscillibacter sp.
AGCGGGACATCGTGCTGAGCAAGTACGTGCTGGGCTGGCTGTGCATGGCGGCGGCAGGCCTTTTGTGCCTGGCGGCCCGCATGGTGCTGGGACACTTTCTCGAGAGTGAGGTGGACGTCCCCATCGTGCTGACCAGCCTCTGTCTGGGCGTGATTTCCCTGGATATCACCCTGCCCGCGGTCATGCGTTTCGGCGTGGAGCGGGGCCGGATGATCTTCATGGTGGTGATCTTCGGCGCGGCCCTCGGGGCGGGCGTTGCCCTGGACTCGGTGGACATCCCCAGCGTTCCCCTGCCCGTTATGGCCCTGCTGCCCCTGGCGGCGGTGGTTCTGACGGCGGTATCCATCCCCCTGTCCATGAAGCTCTACCAGGTGAACTGAAAGGAGGCGCGCGATGCCGCATGTACCCAATGATCTGCTTCTGCTCCTCTTGCTGCTGCCCCTTCTGGACCGGCTCTGGAAGCTGTGGAGGGACCGAAAGTAAATGAAGAACACGAAACGCTGCCCCGTCTGCGGCTCCGGGGACATCATCCGGGTTCCCGACAACGCCCACCGCTATCTTGCCAACAGCATCTGCATCACCCGCTTCGCCACGGTGAAGAGAATCCCGGTGGCCCGCTACGTCTGCCGCGACTGCGGATATCTGGAGAACTGGGTGGAAAACCAGCACGACCGGGACGAGATCGCCCGGGCCTGGGGATAAGAAAAGGGCCCTCCATGATGGAGGGCCTTTTCCTTTACATGCCCTGCAAACTCCGCTGGAGAAGCCCCATCAGGGTCTCCGCGTGGGCGTAGGACTGCTTGCTCAGCTCCTCAAAGAGCTTGGTGAGGCAGGGGTCCAGGCTGTCCTCGGCGGAGCGGGCGTAGTTCAGCCCGCTGCACGCCGCGGCGTGGTACCGCTCCCGGAGGGCGGGGCGCCAGCGGCCCACGTAGACCCGCTCCGTGCTGACACTGGGCCGGTGGCACTGGCCGGTGATGAGGTAGTGGGCCGCCATGAGCCGCCGGGCCTGCTCCTGGAGGTCCGCCGCCATGTCCCGCAGATCCTTCCGGGCCCAGGACGGGGCCTGCCGGGCCAGGGCCAGGAGATAACGCCGGTCCGACAGCGCCGCCTCAATGTAGCCGGAGATCACGTCCAGCAGCTCCGCCGCCTCGGTGCCCATGCAGCAGGGATTCCGCTCCGCGCCGGGAAGCTGTCCCTCGGGAATGGCCGGAACGGGGACGGCGGGTCTCTCCGGCGCGGGGGGGAGGCGGTCGGCCGCCGGGGCGGCGGGTACGGCGGATACCTCCGACCGGACCGCCGTCTGCTGGACGGACATGCCGGGGTAGGGCTCCAGGTTGGGGGCTACCCGCTGCCAGATGCGGTCGTACTGGCGGAAATCGTAAACTTCCGGGGTTTGAGTGGTATGTTCCATGAGGGGTCCCTCCTTTTCCCCCCAGTGTATGCGGCGGGCAAAAAAACCGTTACTGTTGCGTTTGCAACAGATAAGAGAGGCGCTTTTGGGTAAAATGTAGGGGAAATCCCAAGCGGCCGCATTGCTTTTTCCTGTCGTATCTGATAGAATACTGGCTGGAATTGTTTCACGCGCAAAGGAGGAACTCTCATGCTGGAACTGAAGCACCTCAGCTACGCCGTCCACGAGGACGGCGGGGAGCTGGGTATTTTGAACGATATTTCCCTCACCGTCGGCGACGGGCGGCTGGTGGTCTTCACCGGGCCCAACGGCGGCGGGAAGACCACCCTGGCGAAGAGCATCATGGGCCTTGTGCGGCCCACCGCCGGGCGGATTCTCTGGAACGGGCGGGACGTCACGGACCTCGGCATCACGGAGCGGGCGCGGCTGGGCATCAGCTACGGCTTCCAGCAGCCCCCCCGGTTCAAGGGGCTGACGGTCCGGGACCTGCTGACCCTGGCCAGCGGGGACGAAAAGATCTCCAAGGACCGCTGCTGCCAGTACCTCACCCGGGTGGGCCTGTGCGCCAACGACTACCTGGACCGGGAGGTGGACGCCTCCCTCTCCGGCGGAGAGGTGAAGCGGATTGAAATCGCCTCCATCCTGGCCCGCCAGGGGAAGCTGATGATCTTCGACGAGCCGGAGGCGGGCATTGACCTGTGGTCCTTCGCCCGGCTGACGGAGACCTTCGAGCAGCTCCACGCCGCCGGAGGGGCCACCATGATCATCATCTCCCACCAGGAGCGCATCATCTCCCTGGCGGACGAGGTCATCGTGGTGGGGGACGGGCGGCTCCGCCACCGGGGGACCCCGGCGGAGATTCTGCCCCGGATTCTGGCGGACACCCTGGGCACCTGCCCGGTGCTGACGAAGGAGGCGATGGCGCAATGATGGATACCGAGATCGACCGGGGCCTGCTGGAGAAAATCGCGGACCTCATCGGCAAGCCCGTGGGGGCTTTCAACATCCGGAAGGACTCCGGCTGTGACGGACGGCAGTCCACGGAACACATTGAGATCACTTCCAAAGAGGACAAGCCCGGCATCGACATCCGGGTGAAGCCCGGCACCGTGGGGGAGACCTGCCACATCCCCGTCATCATCACGAAGTCCGGCCTCCGGGAGATGGTCTACAACGACTTCTTCATCGGAGAGGGCTGTGACGTGGACATCGTGGCGGGCTGCGGAATTCACAACTGCGGCAAAGAGGAGTCCCGACACGACGGAATCCATACCTTCCACGTGGGCAGGGGCTCCAGAGTCCGCTACACGGAAAAGCACTACGGAGAGGGGGACGGAACCGGCGGCCGGGTGATGAACCCGGAGACCGTGGTCTATCTGGAGGAAGGGGCTTCCATCCAGATGGAGACCGTCCAGATCCGTGGCATCGACTCCACCAAGCGGACGACCAAGATCGTCTGCGGCAAGGGGGCCGAGGCCGTGGTCACCGAGCGCCTGCTGACCCACGGGGACCAGACGGCGGAGAGCGATATGGAAATCGTTCTGGACGGCGAGGATTCCAAGGGCCGGGTCATCTCCCGGTCCGTGGCCCAGGACAAATCGGAGCAGGTGTTCTATCCCCGCATGGTGGGGAACGCCCAGTGCTTCGGCCATGTCCAGTGCGACTCCATCATCATGGGGGAGGCCAAGATCAAATCCATTCCCGCCATCACCGCCAACTGCACCGAAGCCCAGCTGGTCCATGAGGCGGCCATCGGCAAGATCGCCGGAGACCAGCTTTTGAAGCTGGAGACCCTGGGCCTCACCGAGGAGGAGGCCGAGGACTGCATCCTCAAGGGCTTCTTAGCCTAAAGAAAGCCATAGCAAAAGCCCCGCCGGGAGGCGGGGCTTTTCGTATTCGCTTAAGCGGTCCGGGCCACCACGCCCGCGAAGCTGAACCAGCCCCGGGGGTCCCGGAAGGCTCCGGTGAGGGTTTCCCGCAGCTCCCAGGCGGTGCCCTTGGTGTAAAGGGGCGCCATGGCGTGATTCATCAAGAGCAGGGCCTCCGCGTCGTGGAGGCAGCCCATGCGGGCGGTTCCGTCGGCGGCGCCCGCCACGATTTTCATCAGCGTGTCGTAGGCGCTGCTTTCATAGCGGACCAGATTCTCCCGGCTCTCGGTGGTCCAGGACATCAGGAAGCACTCCGCGTCGTTGGCGGAGGCGGTGAGGGTTCGTCCCGCCAGGGTGTATTCCCCATTGCGCAGGGCGGACATCAGTCCCCGTTCCGTCAGGCCCTTGGGGACCACCTGGACCCCCAGGACCTCCAGCCACTGCTGGCAGAGGAGCTGGGCCACGGCGTCGTTCACGTCGTCTTTCAGATAGAGGAAATCCAGCTCTCCCAGGTCCCTGCCGCTGTTGTACCCGGCCTCCTCCAGCAGGGCCCTTGCCTGGAGGCAGCGGTTCTCGTAGTCGTCCGGCGCGTTGTTCAGCAGGGGAGTGCTGAGGGCGCGGAAATTGCCCTCCTCGTTCTCCGGCACGCCGGGGGGGACGACGCCCTCCGCCGGCAGGGCCGCCGCCCCCGCCGCCTGGGCCAGGGCGTTGCGGTCAATGGCCAGGCTCATAGCCTCCCGGAGGGCCGGGTCGCTGAAGGTATCGGACGCGCAGTTGAACAGGGCGGTGTAGGTGGCCAGCTCCGGCAGGGGAGCCCACTCCGGGTCCGCCGCCAGCTCCGTCAGCCGGGTGTCCGGCAGGGGCCAGACGGCGTCTACGGTTTTGCTCTCATACAAGGACCAGGCTTCCTCCGCCGAGCCGGCGAAATGGAAGGTGACGCTCTGGGGGCCCGGCTGGGCGGCATAATACCGGCTGTTGGCCTCCAGCCGGAGGGAACGGCCCTCCTCCAGGGCGGCGACGGTGTAGGGCCCGTTGGTTACCAGCTGGGTGGGGTCCGACTCCCACCAGGATTTGTCGCCGGAGGCGGCTTTCAGCTTCTGGACCACGTCCTGGCGCAAAGGCATGGCGGCGGGAGAGGTGCAGACCTCCTTCAAGAACCAGTCGTAGCGCCCGTCCAGCACCACCACCAGGGTGGAGTCGTTCTTTGCCGTCACCTGGAGCAGACTCATATCCCTGGCGGCCCGGGCTTCCTGATAGCCCTTGACCACGGAGAGAAGGTCCGCGTACCGGGAGCCGGTGGCGGGATTCGCCAGCCGCTGCCAGGCGTAGACGAAGTCTCCGGCGGTGACGGGCTGCCCGTCGGACCAGCGGGCGCTGCGGAGGCGGAAGGTGTAGGTGACGGTGATGGCCCCGTCCTTGGTTTCCTCCTCCTGGTCCACGCTCTTGGCCATGCCGGGGAGGACGCTGGTTTTTCCCGCGCTGTCCGCCGTCACTCGCATGAGATTTTCATAGAGGTGGGCCAGGACGGTCTGTCCCTCCACGTCCTCGGCGTAGATAGGATCCAGGGATTCCGGAGCGGCGCCTGTGCAGACGGACAGGGCCATACCCTCGCCGTCCTTGGCGCAGCCGGACAGCAGGGACAGGCAGAGCGCCCCCGGCAGCAGCAGGGCCGTCAGGCGCTTAATGAACTGTTTCATAAAACCTCCAAAGACGGCCTGGGCCGTCTTTTATGTGTGGTATGAGCCGGACCTCCGTCGGGCGGATTCGGCAGACAACTATTATAAAGAATTTCGTCCGCCTTGTAAAGGCGGACGAGGCAAAAAAGTAACAAAAATGACAAAAATTAAGGAATCGTTCAAATTTAGACATTCCGATAATGAACTTGAATTTTTCGGATAGCACTGCTAAAATTGAGTATTCCTTTGGAAATAGGTGCTTTTTCGAGTGGTTATGCTCTAATAACGATTTGCAAGGACTGGGATCATTCTGCATGAGCTGGGAGTAATTACGACACAGTTACGACACAGAATCTTACACAGCGCGGAGCCTTAAAGAGCTTCGGTCAAATAGTCGGCCAGCTTCTCCGCCGCGCTCTGCTTCCGGCCTTCCCGAAGGTGCGTAAACCCGCTCCAGAACCTGCGGCGTGTCTCCCACGATTTCCGCCGCCTGCCGGGGATCCAATCCTGCTTCATAGCAGATCGTAGCAAAGGAGTGGCGGAGACAGTGCGGGGTAATCGGGAAGCTCTCTATCTCCTCCCCCTTGTCGGTAATCTGAATCAGATTCAGCCCAGCTTCCCGGCAGTATTGACGCCATTTTTTCGCGACTTCCGCGGATTTCATAAAGCCGCCGTCTTCACCGGGAAAAATCAGGCCTACCCGGTTTTTGGGCAAGGCTCGGGCCAGGGGCGGAAGCAGGGGGACTTCCCTCATTCCGTTGGCGCTTTTTGTGTGATCGTCAAGAAAGGGAGTGTTTCCGTCGGCGTAATTGAGTTTTTTGTTGACCCGAATCACCCCCTTTTTCCTGTCAACGTCGGAATAGGAGAGAGCCAGAGCTTCCCCCCCGGCGCATCCCCGTATAGAGCAGGAAATAGGGAAACAGGCCAAAGGGAACCGTGTCCCAGCAGGACTTGATGATCTCTTCCTGTTCCACCGTGAGGGCGGTTCTTGTTTTCCTGGGGAGCCCTCTGGACTTCCTGACCTCCGCGGCGGGACTGACGTCAATATCCCCGGCCATAACGGCATGGGAAAAGATCATCCGAATTACGCCGAGGTGTGTCTGTACGCTGTTCCCAGCCAGCCCCCGCCGCTCCAGAGCGTTGATATAGCGCTGCACGTCCAAGGGCCGGTAACTGCTCACAGGGCCGTCAAAATACTCCTTCAGGCGTTTGACGACGCCCCGGTATACTACCCGCGTCGCCTCGCTGATGGTTTTTTCGTGGTCCCGCTCCCACTCGTCCGCCACCGCTGGGAAGAGGCGGCCCCGTTCCCGTTCCTCTTGGTACGCCAGCAGCTTCTGGTCCACTTCCCGGCAGGTTCTGCCCCGGAAAGCCACACGCTTGCCGTTGATGGTCTTGATAGTCTCGAATAAACCATCCTTTCTCTGGTAATAGCGCTGCTTTTTTGCCATGATTGGCCTCCTTTTGCTTGCGAATCCCCGGAGGCTGTGCTATAATGTGTACACTACCCCCTGGGCTTCTTGGTCGTTGCTTTGGGTCGGTACGTCGTCCCTGGGAGGATTAGGCCCCTCCCAGGGACTTTTTTATTCAAAATAACTCTGGTCACACACACCGAGGACCAGGCCCTGACAGCGGGTCCCCTCCGTCATAGGGCGGGGCGGATAGGCGGGGTTATGGGAGAGCAGCACGCCGTCTCCCCGCTCCTTCACCCACTGCTGGCCGTCCATGAGGAACACGCCCACATGGCCTGCGGGGATCTCCTCGCAGCTGTGGACGAAGACCAGATCGCCGCTGTGATACGTGGGCTCCATGCTGTCCCCGCTGACACGGGCGACATAGGACGTGCCCCGGGGCGGGGCCTTGGTCAGCTCCAGGTCCTGGGGGAACTCCCGCCCCGCCTCCTGCCCGGTGCCGGCGCTCATGCTCCGCACGTACTCCGGTACCCGGAAGCGGAGGATCTTTCCTCCCTCGGGCTCCAGCGTGGGCCTAGCGGCCTCGGCCTGACAGCGGGATATCTCACTGTCAGTCACCGCCCGGACGGTCTTTCTTCCCCAACTATCAAGTTTCTTGTCAAAATCCTCTGCTAATTTACAAGCCTCGCTCGAATAGAGCGGGGATTGTTTATTAATAGAGCCCTTTTCCAGTTCTTTCAGGCCCATTTCCATGATTTTAATAATGGCTTTGCTTTGTGTTGCAATGCCTTGTTCTGCTTTGTATGTCAGGACTTTTCCAAATGTCTGCTCGTCCATGCTGATGGAAAAACGTGGTATATCTGTTGCCATAAATAAGCCTCCTTTCTATGTCAACGCCAGTGATAAAATGTAAAAAAAGGCCGAGGAAAAAATGTAGTTTT
>CAMXKT010000087.1 GCA_947244595.1 uncultured Oscillibacter sp.
GCTAGCCTCTTCCCACATCAAGCCTGGAATTGGCCCCTTCCGTCCGTCGTCCGCAAATGCAATCTAACAGGAAAAAAAAGCCCTGACAAGGCTTTTTCCGGCCTTTTAACCGAACTGAAAACCGCCATACGATAGCCTAGGCAGATTTGCCGGAGGAACATAACACTGCCCAATTTTCCCCAAAAATCAGAAGCCGGGAAAGCAGGTCCCTTTGGCGATGCGCTCCGCCTCCTGCTTCCCGGCTTCCGAGAGAGTTTATTCGACTTTTCGTTTCTCCTGCTCCGGAAGGTAGTACTTTTGCCCCATCTGAATCAGATCTCCCTCCTCCACCATACGGCGAAGTATCAGGGTGCACTGCTTTGGCTGAATATGGAGCAGATCTACAATATCCTGACGATAGGCAAAACCCGCCGCCGCCAGATACTCCAAAACGGCTTCCCGATGTTTTTCCGGCGGAACCACCGTGCCGGAGAGATAATACTTGCCTCCCACTCGAATCAGCCGTCCGCGCTCCGTCAGGCGGCGAAGCCGGGCGTAAGTAGCCGTCTTGGACAAGCCCAGCAGTTCCGACACATCTCCCCTGGAGATGAAGCCCCTCTCCAGCGCCTGCTGAAGGATCCGTTCATCCTCCGCATCCCGGCAGTCGTCCTTCTTCAAATCCCGGAGAGTCACCCGCTCCAGCCCGCCCCGAATCAACGCCGCCCGGGTGAGACGGGACAGCCGGGGCAAGTCCAGGGGTTTTCGGGACTGCTCGGTCAAAAGGACGTGGGGATCTTCTCCCGGAGCTCTCCGATGGTACTCCTCTTCCAATATGCGCCGGACAGTGCTGGTCATAGGCACGTTGCGATCCGGCAAATGGAGTGTACCCTCTTGGAAATCCACTTGCTCCCAGGTAAGCAGGATCATCTCCTGAGCTTGAAGCCCCAGCTGCCAGCCCAGCCACATGGCCAAGCCCGCCGCTGTGTCCCGCTCCGCCTGGAGCAGCTTCCAAAGCTTAAACTCGTCCACCTGGGCAGGCGGAGGCTTGGGAGCCTTTCTGGCCGGGTCGCTGGCGGAGAAGCGAAGCTGCAGGGTCGCCACCTCCACGCCGCTGATTCGGGCGGCCTCAGGCCAGTCCATCCGGTCCAGGCAGCGAATGATCCAATCATACCGCAGGTCCAGCAGCCGCACATCCTTCAGTCCGCCCCTGTCCAGGGCCAGCCGGGCGATTCGGGAAATAGATTCCAGCCGCATGGGTTTCCGCTCCCGGGCGGAGAGGAGAACATGAGGGTCACCCGGCTCTTCCCGGGCCTCCCGGGCCTCCCGGAGCTTCCAGAGAAAAGAGCGAACCTCCTGGTCCAGCGGAACCATTCGGTCCGGCAGCTCCAAGCGGTTATCTAAAAAAGAAACCTGATCCCAGGTTAAAGCAGCGATTTCCTCCCGGGTCAATCCCTCCAGCCAGGCCAGGCGGAGAACCAGCGCCTCCGGCCCGGTCTGCTCCCGCTCCAGGAGGCGGCGCAGGGCGGCCTCATCCAGACGGCGGTTCTTTTCTCCCATAGAGCTTGCCTCCTTCCCTCAGGGATCGCGCGACGTTATTTTTATCTAGCAAGTAAAACGAACAATTGGAAATATTTTCTAATCAATTAGTCTCCACCGGTAGTGCCCTCTGTCTCTCGGGGCGCGCCGGACTGCTCCACGCCCGTGAGGTCCCAGCAACCGTGCCGGGTCACCAGCCCGCCGAAGAGGCGGCCCTGATGCACGGTAAAAATGGCGTCATAGAGCTCCTTGTCCACCCGGGACCGCAGCGTCCCGGAGATTAAGTACTTGCCGCTTTGCAGCACACTGCCGGAGAAGCGGTTCCGGCGGCTGAGCAGGTACAGCTCCCCCGTTACGGCGCCGGCCTCCTCCTGAATCAGTAATTCCCCCGCCCGGGGTCCCAGCTGGCTTTGCAGCACGACGGCATAGCAGACTTTTTTCACAGCATCACTTCCTGTTATGGTTCGATTATAAATAGGCGAGTGTTTTCACCAAAGGGACAATTTAGCAAAAAGCGTCTAATTTTGGACACAAATAAAACAATTGTCAAAACGGCTACGCTCCCTCGCCGTCAGGATGAAAAAAAGAGGGCGGGAAAAACCCGTCCTCTTCCTATCTGCCGCCCTTCAGGGCGTTCGATTCCACTCTCCCCGCTCCCGCAGGGTCTGCCACACGGCTCCCGCCGTGCTTCGCTCCGCCGCCCGCTCCAGGGTGTCCGCCAACTCCTTCAGAGGCATGGCCATCCCGCCCCGGACCCGGCTTTCCAGCAGGGACAGCAGCAGGGCACGGCCGCAGCGCCGCTCCCGTTCCTCCTCCGCCCGGTCCGGCGGCGTGCCGCAGCGGCCCCTGTAATAGGACTGGACCGCCTCCAGTAACTCCTCCAGAGGGATCATCTCTCCCAAGCCCGCCTGTCCGCCCTGGTCCAGCACCGCCCGGTAAAAGGCCTCCTCCTCCCCCGCCCGGTCCAGCAGATCCAGCAGCGCCTGCCGCCAGGTCAGGCACTCCTCCAGGCGACCCAGCAGCAGAACCCGCTCCTGCCGGATGCTCCAGGCGAAGAGGTCGTAAACATCCTTAAAATGATAATAGAACGACTGCCGCCGAAGCCCGCACTGCTCCGTCAGCTCGCGAACTCGGAGCTGGTCCAGCGGTTTTTCCCTCAGCAGCGCCCGCAGAGCGGCGCTCAGTTCCCGCCTGGTTCGATTTTCGTATCCCGCCATAAACGCCTCCTGTTCGCCGGGTCCCCGGCGTATTCGTCACGATTCCCGCCCCTTCCGGCGGAAAGTTTGTTTTTTCGCCGCTTTAAGCATACTCTACGGCCTCCTTCCCGTCAAGATTCCGCTCTTTTTCATTTTTCCGGCCCCCTCGACAAATTCAGACAAGTTATTTCCAGAATCTTGTGTATCATATCCACAGTGCCCACCTACATTTTGTGTTCATCAGAAAGGAAGACCTACTATGACCGCAATTTCCAAAGAATATCTGCTGCTGTTCAACACTGTCACCAACACGGAACGGGCCCTGGCCCAGCTGCGGGAAACCCTGCTGGAGGCCCAGCGGCAGGCGGAGGAGCTTTTTCTGGAAGAAACGGCCCAAGACAACCCCGCCGAAGAAACCCGGCCGACTTCATAAGCCGCCGGAAAAGCCGTTGACCTTCCGGCGTAAATGGGGTACAATGGCTTTATATTCCGGCAGCCGCTGCCATGGCAGGGGACCTTCCGCGGGAAGGTCCCCCTTTTTATTGAAAGACCGGCGCTTCTGCCGGACCCTTGGAGGTCAACTATGCCCAGTATCTCTGTCATCGTCCCCGTCTATCAGGCGGAGAAATTCCTGCACCGCTGCCTCGACAGCGTCGCCCGCCAGACCTTTTCCGACTGGGAACTCCTCCTGGTAGACGACGGGTCCACCGACGGCTCCGCCGCCCTGTGCGACCAATTCGCCGCCAAGGACGACCGGGTCCGGGTCTTCCACCGGAAGAAGAACCAGGGCGTCAGCGAGGCCCGAAATCTGGGGCTCAACGAGGCAAGGGGAACCTATATCGCCTTCCTGGACGCGGACGACTGCTATGAGTTCCAGACCCTGGAGACCCTCTGGAACCTCCGGGAGCAGTCCGGGTCGGACGCCGCCGCCTGCGCCCTCACCTATCTCTGGCCGGACGGGAAGTCCAGCGTTCAGGCTCAGCTTCCCGCCGGAATCTACGGCGAAGCCGAGATCCGCGAAAAGCTGGTCTATCCTCTGGCGGGGGACCGGCTGACCCAGCCCGTCTTCAACGGGTACAGCGTATGCTACCTCTTCTCAACCGAGATCATCCGCAAAAACGGCATCACCTTTGACGGGCCCTATCTGGAGGACGAGCTCTTCGTCCTGGAGTACTTCTGCAAAGCCCGTTCCCTGGCGGTGACGGATCAGCCCCTCTACCGTTACTTCCTCCACGGAGAGTCCGCCACCCACCATTACATGAAGGACTTCTCCCAGGTCTTCTCCCGTTTCATGAAGCGGAAGGAGGCTCTGGTGGCCAAATACGATCTGGAAGCCGCCCGCCCCCAATGGCGGGAGAGCTCCAATTGGGCAGGACTGCTCATCGCCGTGGGCAATGAGTACGCCCGGGACAATCCCAAATCTATCCGGCAGCGCCAGAAGGCCGTAAAGGAGTTCTGCCGTCAGCCGGAAATGCAGAAGGCCATCCGGGAGCTGGCTCCCGTCGGTCTCAGCCCCAACAAGCAGATGGTGGCAAACCTGGTGCGGGGGAAGCACTTCTTCACCCTGACCCAGCTCTACCGTTTGAAAAACCGCATTTGAGGAAAACGTCATGACACTGTTAAAGCAAAGCTGTCTTTACCGCATCCTTCTATTCCTCCTGGCCGCCCACCAGGACAGCGGCCTCCACCGCCTCGCCGTCCGGATCGGAGCCTGGTGCAATCGCCAGATTGACGAGAGCGCCCTCCTCCGTCCCCTGTGCCGGGAAGGGGCCGTGGCCCGCTCCTGGCCGGACAGCCTGGCCTGCAGGCTTCTCAGCCGGCTGGTAAACCTGCCCGGCCGTCTCCTGCGGAAATTCTATCTCCTCCTGGAGGGGACCTTTGAGACGAGCGTTTTCTCCCAGCTGGCCTTCCGCCTGGGGGACGAGACCGCCGTGGCCGAGGGCTGGCTGATCCTCCTTCTCTGGATCATCCCCTACGAGTACTGGAACAACGCCTACACCCTCATGGCCTTCCTGCTCCTTCTGTTCCTGCTCCACGCCGGGGCCATGGGCCGGGGAGACCGGAGGCTGGACGTGGAGAACATCGGCTTCTTCCCCGCCCTGTTCTTCGGGGTGGTGGTCCTGGGCGTGGTCTTCTCCCTGACCCGGAACGCCTCCACCCGTTTCCTGATCTACCACATCTCCGCCGCCCTCTGCGTGGTGGTAACCGTCAGCGCCCTGCGCTCCGTGGAGGAGCTGAAGCGCCTGGCGGCGGGGGCCTCCGGCTGCGTGGCCGTCTCCTCCCTGTACGCCATCTACCAGCGCCTCTCCGGCCTGGAGGTCAACGAGTCCTATGTGGACATGGACCTGAACGCCGACATGCCCAGCCGGGTTCTCTCCTTCTTCGACAATCCCAACACCTTTGCCGAGGTGCTGATCCTGCTGCTGCCCCTGACCCTGGCCCTGATCCTGTGCTCCAAGCATGTTGTCTCCAAGCTGGCGGCCTCCGCGGCCTTTGTTCTGGGAGCCGCCGCCCTGGGCATGACCTACTGCCGCGCCGCCTGGATCGGCGTCGCCTGTGCCATGGTGGTCATGATCTTTCTCTGGAAGCCCAAGCTTCTGCCCCTGTTCATCGCCCTGTGCCTCCTGGCGATCCCCTTCCTGCCGGGCAGCATCTGGAACCGCATCCTGACGATCTTCGACTCCTCCGACTCCTCCACCAACAGCCGCTTCCCCCTGTTCAAGGCGGGGCTGGAGGTCATCACCCGCCGCCCCCTCTTCGGCGCGGGCCTGGGCACCGCCGCCGTCCAGCGCTATGTGAAGCTGCTGAACTTCTACCACGCCCGGACCCCCTTCGTCCACTCCCATAACATCTATATTCAGGTCTGGGCCGAGATGGGCATCCTGGGATTTGTGGGCTTTGTGGGCTCCGCCCTCTGGGGCGTGAAGCGAGCGGCCCACGCCGTCCGGCACTGCGCCGACGGAGCCGCTAGGACCCTCACCGCCGCCGCCTGCGCCGCCCTCTGCGGCGCTCTGGTCTGCGGCCTGGCGGACTACCTGTGGAACTACCCCCGGGTCATGTGTATCTTCTGGTTTGTCTTCGCCGTGGCCCTGGGCGGCGCGAAGCTCTGCATGGAGAACACCCCTGTCTAACAGAACAAAAAAGAGCTCCGGCGGAAATTCCGCCGGAGCTCTTTCTATCCTGCGCACACTTAACTTTTACTGGGCAGCACCGACGCAATCGACCCCGCGAAAGCGCTCAGCGGCATGGTCTGAAGCACCACATGACCCGGCCCGGTGACCACGGTGTTGAACATCCCCTCCCCGCCGAAGAGGACATTTTTCACCCCCTTGACGGACTGGATGTCAATGGAGCAGGTCTCATCCATCATAGCCAGATTCCCGGTGTCCACGATCAGCTGCTGCCCCGGGGCCAGGTCGTACTCCACGGCGGAGCCGTCGATTTCCAGGAACGCCGTTCCCCGGCCGGAGAGCTTCTGCATAATGAAACCCTCGCCGCCAAAGAAGCCCGCGCCCAGCTTCTTCTGAAAGAACACGGACAGTTCCACCCCCTGCTCAGAGGCCAGAAAGGCGGACTTCTGGCACACCACGGACTTCCCCGGCCCGATCTCCACCGCCCGAATGGCCCCGGGGAAGCTGGAGGCGAAGGCAATCATCCCCGCTCCGCCCTTGGCGGTGTAGAGATTCTGGAACATAGACTCCCCGGAGAACATCCGGCCGAAGGCCTTCCCCAGGCTCCCCCCGGCGGAGGTCTGCATCTCCATATTGGGGCTCATCCACACCATGGAGCCCTTCTCCGTGATCATGGTCTCCCCGGCGCTCAGCTGGCAGATGACGACGGGCATGGGCTCGCCCTTGATCTCATAGTTCATCGCGGCACTCTCCTTTTCTCTTGCTCCCTTTTCTGGGGTTTGTGATACCTTACTATAACAAATCCACCCTCCCCTCCGCAAGAGCCGGGCATCAAGAAAGCACCTTTTGCCCGTTTCCCCCGCATAAAGCGCCTCCCTCCGGGCATGCTATGGTGAAAACCACTGCCACAAGGAGGCGCGCTATGAACAGCAAACGAATCGGACGCCGCACCGTCGCCCTGGAACATCCCCCCTCCGTCATCTCCTACGCCAACATTGGCGGCAAGCTGGAGGGGGAGGGCCCCCTGCGACAGCACTTCGACGAGCTGGAACAGGACTCCTTCTTCGGAGAAAAGACCTGGGAGAAAGCGGAATCCGCCATGCAGAAGCGGGTCCTCCGGCGGGCCCTGGACCAGATCAAATTAAAGCCGGTCGACCTGGACTTCATCTTCGCCGGGGACCTTTTGAATCAGTGCATCGGCTCTTCCTTCGGCCTGCGGGAATTCGGCGTGCCCTTCTACGGGCTCTACGGGGCCTGCTCCACCATGGGCGAGTCCCTGTCTCTGGCGGCCATGGCCATCGACGGGGGCTTCGCCGAGAAGGCCGCCGCCATGACCTCCTCCCACTTCTGCACGGCGGAGCGGCAGTACCGCATGCCCGTGCCCTACGGCAACCAGCGGACCCCCACCGCCCAGTGGACCGCCACCGCCGC
>CAMXKT010000088.1 GCA_947244595.1 uncultured Oscillibacter sp.
AGCAGATCGAGGGCGAGATGCGGAAGATCTGCAAGGAGAAGCTGAAGCTGGAGCGCTTCGAGCTGCCCCGGGAAGAGGCCCTGAAATTCATGGAGGAGAAGGGAGAGCCCTTCAAGGTGGAGCTCATCAACGACCTCCCCGAGGACGCCGCCATCAGCTTCTACAAACAGGGTGAGTTCACGGACCTCTGCGCCGGGCCCCACCTGGATTCCACCGGCCGGGTCAAGGGCAACGCCATCAAGCTGACCGCCTGCAACGCCGCCTATTGGCGGGGGGACTCCAACCGGGAGACCCTCCAGCGCATCTACGGCATCGCCTTCCCCAAGAAGGACGAGCTGGACGAGTACCTCAAGCGCATTGAGGAGGCCAAGAAGCGGGACCACCGGAAGCTGGGCAAGGAACTGGGATTGTTCATGCTCCGGGACGAGGGCCCCGGCTTCCCCTTCTTCCTGCCCAAGGGCATGACCCTGAAAAACACCCTCCTGGACTACTGGCGGCAGGTCCACAAGAAGTACGGCTACGTGGAGATCTCCACCCCCATCATGCTGAACCGCCAGCTGTGGGAGCGCTCCGGCCACTGGGACCACTACAAGGACAACATGTACACCACGGTCATCGACGAGGTGGACTTCGCGGTGAAACCCATGAACTGCCCCGGCGGCATGCTGGTCTACGCCAGCGAGCCCCACTCCTATAAGGAGCTGCCCCTGCGGGTGGGGGAGATCGGCCTGGTCCACCGCCACGAGCTCTCCGGCGCCCTCCACGGCCTGTTCCGGGTGCGCTGCTTCAACCAGGACGACGCCCACGTCTTCATGACCCGGGAGCAGATGCAGGACGTGATTCAGGAGACTGTCCGCCTCTTCGACGAGGTCTACTCCACCTTCGGCCTCAGCTACACCATCGAGCTCTCCACCATGCCGGAGGACCACATCGGCACCGTGGAGGAGTGGGAGCGGAACCAGGACATTCTGAAAGCCGCCATCACGGACATGGGGAAAGACTTTGTCATCAACGAGGGCGACGGCGCGTTCTACGGCCCCAAGCTGGACTTCCATCTCTCCGACTCCCTAGGCCGGACCTGGCAGTGCGGCACCATCCAGCTGGACTCTCAGCTCCCTGAGCGCTTCGAGTTGGAGTACACCGGCGAGGACGGACAAAAGCACCGCCCGGTTATGATCCACCGGGTGGTCCTGGGTTCCATCGAGCGGTTCATCGGCGTCATCACCGAGCACTTCGCCGGGGCTTTCCCCCTGTGGCTGAGCCCTGTACAGGTAAAGCTCTTGACAGTCACCGACCGGGCGGACAGCTACGCCAACCAAGTGGCCAAGGCCCTGGACGAGAAAGGCTTCCGGGTGGAGACCGACGTCCGGAACGAGAAGATCGGCAAGAAGATCCGGGAAGCCACCCTGGAGAAGACCCCCTATATGCTGGTGGTGGGCGACCGGGACGTGGAAAACAAGACCGTCTCCGTCCGCACCCGGGGCGGCGAGGACCTGGGCGCCATGAGCCTGGAGGATTTTGCCGCGAAGCTGCGGGAAGAGGTTGACAGCAAAGTCATTATGTAAACCAAATGTATAAAAAGAAGGGACGTATCCATTTTGGATACGTCCCTTCTTCGTTCTCTGGATTACTTGTGGGGTACGTGCCAGATGTTGTCCGCGTACTGGGCGATAGACCGGTCGGCGGCAAAGATGCCGCTGCGGGCGATGTTGTGCAGACTCATGCGGTTCCACTTGACGGGATCCCTGTAGGTCTCCACCATGCGCCTCTCCGCCTGGCAGTAGGCGTCAAAGTCCGCCAGGAGCAGGTACTCGTCGGCGGGACTGCCGCCCATGCCCAGCAGGAGCCGCTGATAGAGATCGTCGTAGCGCACGCCGTCCCGGAAGCCGGTGCGCAGGGCGTCCATGGCCCGGCGGAGCTTTTCATCCCGGTTGTACCAGCGCTGGGGCACATAGCCTTCCCGCTTGAGAGCTTCCACCTCGTCGGCGTGGAGGCCGAAGAGGAACATGTTCTCGTCCCCCAGTACCTCGTGCATCTCCACGTTGGCGCCGTCCAGGGTGCCAACGGTCAGCGCGCCGTTCATCATGAACTTCATGTTGCCGGTGCCGCTGGCCTCCTTGCCGGCGGTGGAGATCTGCTGGCTGACCTCGCTGGCGGGCATCAGCACTTCCGCCAGGGAGACCCGGTAGTTCTCCAGGAAGACCACCTGGAGCTTATCCTTGCAGACGGGGTCGTGGTCGATCTGGTCCGCCAGGGAGTTGATGAGGCGGATGATCCGTTTGGCCACCTCGTAGCCCGGTGCCGCTTTGGCGCCGAAGAGGAAGGTGTGGGGCTGAGTGATGGCGTTGGGGTCGTCTCTGAGTTTTTGATACAGGGCGATGATGTGCAGCACGTTCAGGAGCTGCCGCTTGTACTCGTGGAGCCGCTTGGCCTGGACGTCGAAGATGGCGTCGGGGTTCAGGATGACGCCCCGGCTCCGCTTGGCGTGGACGGCCAGGGCCTCCTTGTTCTTCCGCTTGATCTCCGCGAGACGGTCCAGTACCGTCTTGTCGTCCGCATAGGCGTCCAGCTTCTGGAGGACGGAAGCGTCGGAGAGGTAGGCGTCCCCGCCGGTCAGCTCCTGGATCAGGCTGTCCAGGCCGGGATTGATCTCGCTGAGCCAGCGGCGGTGGTCGATGCCGTTGGTGACGTTTTGGAACTTTTTGGGCTCCATGGCGCAGGCGTCCTTGAACACGTCATTCCGCAGGATATCGGAGTGCAGGGCGGATACGCCGTTGACGGCCATGCCGCCCGCAATGCACAGGTTCGCCATGCGGACCTGGCCGTCCCAGATGATGGCCATTTCCTTGGTCTTGGCGGGATCGTGGTAGAAGTCCTCTACCCGCTTCTGCCAGCGGTTGGAGATCTCCTGGATGATCTGCCAGATACGGGGGAGACGGCGCTCCATCAGGGTCTGAGGCCAGCGCTCCAGGGCTTCGGCCAGGACGGTGTGGTTGGTATAGGCCACGGCGTGGGTGGTGATATACCAGGCGTCGTCCCAGTTCATTCCCGTGTCGTCGATGAGGACCCGCATCAGCTCCGGGATGACCAGAGTGGGGTGGGTGTCGTTGATCTGGATGACGTTTTTCTCATGGAAGTTTTTCAGCGTCCCGTAGGTGTCCAGGTGCTTGGCGGTAATGGACTGGACGGTGGCGGAGACGAAGAAGTACTGCTGCTTGAGGCGGAGAGATTTGCCCTCGATGTGGTTGTCGTCTGGGTAAAGGACCTTGGCGATGGTCTCGGCCATGGTCTCCTCCTCGGCGGCTTTCAGGTACTCGCCCTGGCCGAACAGGCTCATATCAATGGCCTTGGTGGGCCGGGGGTCCCACAGGCGGAGAACATTGACGTGTCCCGTGCCGTATCCGGCGATCTCCATATCATAGGGGATGGCCTGGATGGTGGTGGCGTTTTCATTGACGGTGTGCAGGTGCCCGTCGGCCCAGAACTCCCGGACGGTGCCGCCGAAGGAGACCATCTGGGCCTCGGCGGGCTTGGGCAGCAGCCAGGCCGCGCCCAGGTCCTTCCAGTGGTCGGGGAGCTCCACCTGCTGGCCTTCCACGATCTTCTGCTTGAACAGGCCCAGCTCGTAGCAGATGGAGTAGCCGGTGGCGGGGATCTCCAGAGTGGTCATGGAGTCCAGATAGCAGGCGGCAAGACGGCCCAGGCCGCCGTTGCCCAGAGCCGCGTCGGGCTCCATCTCGAAGATGTCCCCGGCCTTGAAGCCCAGGTGCTCCAGGGCTTCCTTCAGCTGGGGCAGCAGCCCCAGGTTATAGGCGTTCTTCATCAGGCTGCGGCCAATGAGGAATTCCATGGACAGATAGTGGACCTGCTTTTTCTTATCCCGGCGGGTCTTCTTTCGGGTTTCCACCTCTCGGAGGGCCATCATGTCCCGGAGGACCAGGGCGCTGGCCCGCATCATCTCGCCTTCGGTGGCCTCGTCGGCTGCCTTGCCGAAGTTGGTCATCAGCTTGGCGGATAGGGCTTCTTCCAGTTCTTTCGTCGTAATCGATGCCATAAGCGTTCTCACTCCGCAGACTTTTTCTTGCCGGCGGTTCCTTTCTTTGCGGTAGTCTTCTTTTCGGCTTTCTTTTCAGCCTTAGCGGTTTTGGAGGTGGTCTTGGAGGCGGCTTTCCGGGTCTTCTTGACGGGTTTGGGTTCCTCCACAGGGACGGGCTCCTCAGCGGGGGCGGCTTCCTCCACGACGGGGACGGGCTCCTCAACGGGAGCGGCTTCCTCTACAGCGGGGGCAGGCTCCTCAGCGGGAGCGGCTTCCTCCACGACGGGGGCGGGCTCCTCGGCGGGAGCGGCTTCCTCCACGACGGGGGCGGGCTCCTCAGCGGGAGCGGCTTCCTCCACGACGGGGGCAGGCTCCTCAACGGGAGCGGCTTCCTCCACGACAGCGACGGGCCCCTCCACGACGGGGGCGGTCTCTTCTTCGGGGATGTCTATCGCCCGGCGAGTCTCCGTGTTAATGGGCCAGGCTTGGCCGGTAATGGTCGCGTAGATGCGCAGATACTCTCTGGCGCTGCGGGCCCAGCTGAAATCGCAGGACATGGCCCGCTGGCGGAGGCGTCCGAAGACGTCGGGATAGTCCTTATACAGGTACACGGCCTCCCGGATGACATGGAGCATGTCCCCGCTGGAGTAGTTGGCAAAGCTGAAACCGTTGCCCGCGTCCCGCCAGGACTCGCAGGGCTGAACGGTGTCCTTCAAGCCGCCGGTCTCCCGAACGATGGGCACGGTGCCGTAGCGCATGGAGATCATCTGGCTCAGGCCGCAGGGCTCGCTCTTGGAGGGCATGAGGAACAGGTCCGCGCCGGCGTAAATGGCCATAGACAGGTCCTCGTTATAGTCCATGCGGACGGACATCCGGCCGGGATACTGCTGGGCGGCCCAGCCGAAGAAATCCTCATACCGCTGGTCGCCGGTGCCCAGGACCACCAGCTGCATGGGCAGCTCCATCATGTCGTGGAGTACCTCGCAGATCAGATCCAAACCCTTGTGGGAGACCAGACGGCTGACCATGGCCACGATGGGGGTGTGGGGCTCTTCCCGCAGGCCCACCATCCGCTGGAGTTCGGCCTTGCAGGCGTCCTTTCCGGTCATGTCCTCCAAGGAGAAGTTCTTCAGGATGCGTCCGTCGGTTCGGGGATCATAGAGCTTCATATCAATGCCGTTCAGCACGCCGGAGAGCTTGTCGGAGCACTGGCGCATGACGCCTTCCATCCGGTGGGCGAAGTAGGGCATTTTCAGCTCGTTGGCGTAGGTGGGGGAAACGGTGCTGACCGCGTCGGCGCAGAGGACGGCGCCCTTGAGGAGGTTGATGTCCCCGTCCATCAGCAGCGTGCCGTCCTTGACCCAGCCGGCGTCCAGGCCGAAGAGCTCGCCCAGGACATAGGGGTTGAAACGGCCCTGATACTCAATGTTATGGATGGTGAATACGGTCTTGATGGAGCGGTAGCGATCCTCCCGGACGCCGTCGTCTTTCAGGTAGACGGGAACCAGAGCGGCCTGCCAGTCGTTGCAGCTGATGACCTCGGGCCAGAACTTGAAGTGGTCCAGCATCCGAACCACGGCCCGGGAGAAGAAGGCGAAACGCTCGCCGTCGTCGGCCTGGCCGTAGAGAGTGCCCCGGTTGAAATACTGCTCGTTGTCCAGGAAGTACCAGGTTACGCCGTCCTTCTCCATGGAGAACAGCCCGCAGTAGTTGTGCCGCCAGGCCAGATCCACGTAGTCGTAGCACTCGAATTTCAGCTGGCTTCCGAAGCGGTCTCGGACCCGCTCATAGAGGGGCAGAACCACGGCCACCTCGGCACCCTGCTCCGCCAGAGCGGGAGGGAGAGAGCCGGCCACGTCGGCGAGGCCGCCGGTTTTGCAGAAGGGGACCGCTTCGCTGGTCACATACAAGATTTTCATACACGTACTCCTTTTCATGTCATCCCCGCTCCTGGGGTGGAACCAGGCTTACGGGGGAGATCGGCGGGTGGAAGGGCCGCCGGGACGGCGGTCTCGCCTATATTATACCAAATTCAGGGGCCGGGGTCAATCCGACCTTTCAATCATAAAAGGGGGACGAGGACGCCCCCCTTTTATGAAACTTTATACCTTGCTGCCCTTGGCCAGGACTATGGGATAAGTGACATGGCCCATCAGCGTCCGGCCGGGAAGGACCTCTACGTCCTTGTCGGCGATGATATAACTCAGCTGCGCGTCCTTGCGGACGATGGAATCCTTGAAGATCACACAGTTGCGTACCACCGCTCCGGCTTCCACGGTGACGCCGGGGAAGAGAATGGAGTTTTCCACCACGCCCTCAATGGAGCAGCCGTCGCCGAACAGGGAATTGACGCACTTGCCGCCGGGGCCGATGTAGGTGGAGCTGAGGTCCGCGTTTTTAGCCCGGACAGGGCGCTGGGCGCAGAACAGGTCCGCCCGGATGGCGGGGTCCAGCAGCTGCATGCTGCGGTCGTAGTACTCCTGAACGGAGCGAATCTGAGCGGCGTAGCCCTTCCAAATATAGCTGCGGATGTTCAGCGTGTCCTTCCTGGCCTGGAGCACGTCGCCCCGCCAGCTGAGATGATCCTTGGCGGCGCAGTCCTCCACCAGCTCCAGGAGGAGCTTCTTGGAGACTACATAGGCCCCCAGGCCCCGGAGGCCCCGGGGAGTGTGGAGGTTGTAGAAGACCTCGGTGACGCGGCCGCCCTCGCCCACCTGGAAGTAGGTGCCGTCCTCGGTCATGAAGCTGTCGTTGGCGCAGACCACGGTGATGTCCGCCCCGGACTTCACGTGGTTTTCATAGACGTCGCTTAAAGGCAGGTTGGCGACCAGGTCCCCGTCGATCATGACTACGTAGTCCTGGCGGATGTCCTCCAGATAGGTCCGCACGGCGGTCAGGGCCTCCATGTGGCCCCGGTAGGGCATGGCGCCCCACTCGCCCTTGTAGTTGAAGGGGGGCAGGAGGCGCAGGCCGCCCCGTTTGCGGCTCAGGTCCCAGTCCTTGCCGGTGCCCAGGTGGTCCAGCAGGCTCTGATAATGGCCGTGAAGGATGATGCCAACGTCGGTGGCCCCGGCGTTGACCAGGCTGCTGAGAGCAAAGTCCACCGCCCGGAACCGGCCTCCGAAGGGAATGGAGGCGGAGGAGCGGATGGAGCCCAGCTCCTGGAGGTTGCCGCGGCGCTC
>CAMXKT010000089.1 GCA_947244595.1 uncultured Oscillibacter sp.
AGCTCCTGGGCGATGGCCACGGCGATGCCGCCCTTGGCGGTGCCGTCCAGCTTGGTGAGGATAATGCCCGTCAGCCCCGCCGCCTCCTTGAAGGTCTTGGCCTGGACCAGGCCGTTCTGGCCCGTGGTGGCGTCCAGCACCAGCAGGGTTTCCCGGGCCGCGCCGGGGCACTCCCGGTCGATGATCTTGGAGAGCTTCGCCAGCTCCGCCATGAGGTTCTGCTTGTTGTGGAGCCGCCCCGCCGTGTCGCAGAGGACCACGTCCACGCCCCGGGCCTTGGCGGCCTGGAGGGCGTCGAAGAGCACCGCGCCGGGGTCCGCCCCCTCGTGCTGGCGGATTAGATCCGCCTTAGCCCGTTCGGACCAGATTTCCAGCTGGTCCGCCGCCGCCGCCCGGAAGGTGTCCGCCGCGCAGAGAAGGCACTTTTTCCCGCCGTAGCGCAGGAGGTTCGCCATCTTGCCGATGGAGGTGGTCTTGCCCACGCCGTTGACCCCGATGAAGAGGAAGACGCAGGGGGAGGTGGAGACGTTCACCTCCGTGGTGCCCACGTTCAGGGCCTCCACGATGATCTCCCGCAGGGCGGAGCGGACCTCCTCCTGGCTGGAGAGCTTCTCCTTCCGGACCTTCTCCCGGAGCTTCTCCACAGTGTCCACGGCGACCTCCATGCCGAAGTCGGAGAGGATCAGGGTCTCCTCCAGCTCCTCGAAGAAGGCCTCGTCGGCCTCGGTATAGGTGGCGAACATGTTGGTGGTGATTTTTTTCAGCTTGTCAAAGAAACCCATGGTATCCTCCTATTAGGATTTTTTCGTGTCATAATCAATTTCCTTCCCGCAGTGGGGGCAGTACTGCCCCTTGGTCCTGCCCAAAAACTGGCCGCAGCTTGGACAGCGCCACCACCGCTTCCACAAAACCACCGCCCCCAAGGCTACCGCCAGGCCCAGCAGCAGGACCCATATGGATTCGCCGCCAATCAGCATCAGCAGCAATCCTGCGATAAGGACCGCGGCAGATACAAGCTCCTTCTGTTTCAGCGTCATGGCGCGCCTCCTTACTGAATGTCCAGCTCCTTTGCCATATCGTTCAGGTTGATGGTCAGGATTTTGCTGACGCCCTTTTCCTGCATGGTCACACCGTACAGCACGTCGGCCTCCTCCATGGTGCCCCGGCGGTGGGTGATGACGATGAACTGCGTCTTCCCCGTCAGGGCCCGCATGTACCGGGCGTAGCGGGTCACGTTCACGTCGTCCAGGGCCGCTTCGATCTCGTCCATGACGCAGAAGGGCGTGGGATGAACCTTCAAAATGGAGAAGTACAGGGCGATGGCCACAAAGGCCTTCTCTCCGCCGGAGAGCAGGGAGATGGTTTTCAGCGTCTTCCCCGGCGGCTGGGCCTTGATGTCGATGCCGCAGTTTAAAATGTCGGACTCGTCCTCCAGCTCCAGCTGGGCCTGTCCGCCGCCGAACATCTCCAGGAAGGTGGCCTTGAAGCTCTCATTCAAGAGCTGGAACTGTTCGGCAAAGATCCGGGTCATCTCCCCGGTGATGCCGCCGATGATGGTCTCCAGCTCTCCCTTGGCCTTCTCCACGTCGTCCCGCTGGCCTGTTAAATAAGTATACCGGGTGTTCACCCGCTCATACTCCTCAATAGCCCCGATGTTGGGCGTGCCCAGGGCGGCGATGCCCTTTTTCAGCTCCCCAATGCGCCGTGCAGCCTTGGGGACGCTTTCCAATTCGATCCGCTGGGCCTGGGCATCGGAGTGGCTGAGCTCGTAGTGCTCCCAGAGGCGGTCGAGAATCTGCTTTTCCTCCATGCCGGAGGTGGCCAGCTTCTGTTCCAGCCGGGAGGCGGAGCGCTCCAGGTTCAACAGGGTTTCGTTCATCTCCTGGCTTCGCTTGTTCTGGGCGGTGCGCCGGGCCTCCAGGGCCAGCTTCTCTTCGTTCAGGGAGGCCAGCCGTTCCTGACAGCGCTTCCGCCGCTGGTTCAGACGGCTCATATCCTCCCGGCGGCGGGCGATTTCCGCCTGGGCCTTGCTGATGGCCTCCTGGTAATTCCCCAGGGCCTCTTCCTTCTGCCGCCGGTCTCCCGTCAGCTCCGCCGCCAGACGCCTGAGGTCCGCGGCCCGCTGGAGCGCCGCGTCCCGCTCGGCGGTCAGGGCCGCCAGCTCTTCCTTCCGGGCGGTGACCTCCTCGGTGAGGGCGCTGGACTGGGCCAGCAGCTCGGATTGCCCCGACAGGGCCTGATTTGCCTGTTCCCGGTATTGGGCGGCCTGGGCCTCCTGTTGGGCGACCGCCTGTTCCGCCCTCTTTTTCCGCTCCAGGTTCTCCCCCAGGTGGCCGGTGAGGCTCTCCAGTTCTCCCGTCAGATTCTCTAAATTCTCGCTTAAAGATTTGAGCAGAATGTCAAAGTGATTTTTCGCGCCCTCCAGCCGCAGAACCTCGTCCTCCGCCTGGCGGCGCTGGCCCTCGGCGGTCTCCAGGTCGTACCGGGCGGCGGACAGGTCCCGCTGAACCAGCTCCTCTTCCCGTTTGGCAGTCTCCAACTGTTCCCGCATCTTCTCCGCCCGGCCGTGGAGCTTTTCCAGCTCCGCCGCCCGGCTCAGTACGCCGGCGTTTCGGGACGTGGAGCCGCCGGTCATGGAGCCGCCCCGGTTGATCACCTGGCCGTCCAGGGTGACGATACGGAAGGCGTTATGGTACTTCCGGGCCAGGGTGATGCCGCAGTCCAGGTCCTCCACGATGACCGTCCGGCCCAGGAGATTTTGGAAGATATTCTGATACTTGGGGTCGAAGCTCACCAGCCGGGAGGCGATCCCCACGAAGCCGAACTCCTTCTCCACGCCGTTTGGGCGCAGCTCCTCCCCCCGGATGGCGGTGAGGGGCAGGAAGGTGGCCCGGCCTCCGTCCCGCTGCTTCAAAAAGCCGATGGCGGCCTTGGCGTCCTCCTCCCGGTCCACCACGATATTCTGGAGGCCCGCCCCCAAGGCGATTTCGATGGCCACAGTGTACTGCTGCTCGGTCCTCATCAGCCCCGCCACGGGGCCGTGGACCCCCCGGAGGTTGTTTTGACACACCAGCTTGACGGCCTTGGAGAAACCCTCGTAGTCTTTCTCCATCTCCGTCAGCAGCCGGATGCGGTTCTCCAGGGCTCCGGCGTCCATGGTCAGCTTCATCCGCCTGTCCGAGGCGGCGGCGGCCTTTTTCTCCCGCTCCTCCATCCGCAGGCTGTGGCCCGCGATGATATTGGCGGCGGCCTGCGCGTCGTCCCGGGCGTCCTCTAAAGCGCGGCGGTTGGCCTTGGCCTCCTTCCGCGCCTGTTCCAGCCGTTCTTCCAAGGCGGCCTTCTCCGCCTCCACGGCGCTCCGCCGCTCCTCCAGTTGGCCGTTCTCGGCGGCGATGGCGGCGGTCTCCGCCCGGGCGTCGGCGGCGGCAGCCACGGCCATGGCCTCCCGGCCCCGGAGGGCCTCTGCCTCGGACTGCTGGCCTCCCGCCTGCTCGGCGGCGGCCCGGGCCTTTTCCAACAGGGTCTCCAGCTCCGCGTTCAACTCGTCAAGGCGCTTGGAAAGGCCCTCCGCCCGGTCCTTTTCTTCGGCGGACTGGGCCGCCAGGCCCCCGGCCCGGCTGTCGGACTCCACCAGCTCCGCTTGGGCCCGGTCAATGTTCTCCTGGTTGTGGGCGATGGTGCTCTCCAGCACGGCCACGGCGGCGGACTGGTCCTTGGCCTGGGCATCCAGCTCCCCGGACTCCGAGCGGACCTGCTCCGCCTCCATGTCCTTCCGGCGCATCTCCTCGCCGAAGCGCTCCCCCTCGGCGTAGAGCTCGTCCAGGGCGCTCCGGGCCTCGTCCCGCTCCTTCTCGGCGGCGCGGAAGTCCATCTCCAGCTTCCGGGCGCTGATTTTCAGCGCGTCCAGGTTTTCCAGCCACACGGAAATTTCCAAAACCCGCAGCTCGTCCCGCAGGACAAGATACTTTTTCGCCTTCTCCGCCTGATCCCGCAGGGGCTCCACCTGGAGCTCCAGCTCGGAGATCTTGTCGTTGATGCGGACCAGGTTCTCTTCCGTCCGCTCCAACTTCCGCTCC
This sequence comes from uncultured Oscillibacter sp., assembly GCA_947244595.1. Classification (GTDB taxonomy): domain Bacteria; phylum Bacillota; class Clostridia; order Oscillospirales; family Oscillospiraceae; genus Oscillibacter. The sequence goes on from CAMXKT010000089.1 coordinate 4,077, forward strand.
GCCTCCTCCTTCCGGTGGCGGAAGCGGGAGATCCCCGCGGCCTCTTCAAAGATCTCCCGGCGCTCGCTGCTCCGGGTGGATAAAATCTCGTCAATCTTGCCCTGGCCGATGATGGAATACCCCTCACGCCCAAGGCCCGTGTCCAAAAACAGCTCCGTCACGTCCTTGAGGCGGACGGATTGACGGTTGATGTAGTATTCGCTCTCTCCGCTACGGTAATACCGCCGGGTGACGGCCACCTCCGCCTCCTCCATGGAGGGGAAGATGCGCTCCGTGTTGTCCAGCACCAAGGTCACCTGGGCAAAGCCCACCTGGTTCCGCTGCTCCGTGCCGCCGAAGATCACGTCCTCCATCTTCGCGCCCCGGAGACCCTTGGCGCTCTGTTCGCCCATGACCCAGCGGATGGCGTCGGAGATGTTGCTCTTCCCCGAGCCGTTGGGTCCCACGATGGCGGTGATGTCCTCCCCGAAGTTCAGGACGGTCTTGTCCGGAAAGGACTTGAACCCTTGAATTTCCAGCGCTTTTAAATACACGTTTCCACCTCTGCCGAAGCTCCATCAGGAGGGGGCTTCAATAATCAATTAACTATATCAGAGAACGCGCCGCATTTCAAGACAAAATCTGTAAAGCCCATCTGGAGCCGGGCTGTGGGAAGCTTGCTTTTGCCGCGGCGCTTTGCTATAATTTCAAAATATCTTCCCCGGTCCCCTCCAACGGGCCCTTGGGAAATCTGGAGGTTATGATGACTTTACCAACACCGGTCCGAAAAGGACGCGCCGGCCGCCTCGGCGGCTGGCGGCGGCAATATGAAGCGCTGCAAATGTCCGCCGTCCAGGCCGCGGAGCTGATCCGGCCGGGAACCGCAGTGGCCGTCAGCGGCTCGGCCAACTGGCCCTACGCCGTGGACGAGGCCCTGGCGGCGCGCCTGCGCTCCCTGTCCGGCCGCATCGAGCTGCTGTCTCTCTATGCCCCACCGGACACCGCCCTGCTATCCCCGGCCAACGCGGACCTGGTCTCCTATCAGGCCAACTTCTTCTCCGGCGAACGGCTCATGGCCAAGCAGGGAAATGTCCGTTACGTTCCCGCCCACCTGGGGAACACCGGGGACTGGATGTGCTCCCGCTGCCCTCAGGCGGCGGTCATCACCTGCTCCGCCCCCGATGAAAACGGGTGGATGTGCCGCTCCCTCTGGGGGGCCAGCGTGCCCCGGCAGACCCTGGAGCTGGCGGAGACCGTCGTGGTCGTGGTGAACGATCGGCTCCCCTCCTTCTCCAGCGGCGGCGAGGGGCACATGCTCTTCCACGTCTCGGAGGCGGACGCCATCGTGAAGGACAGCCGCCCGCCGGCGGAACACCCGCCTGTCCCGGCTGGGGAGACGGACCGCCGCATTGCGGAGTACATCGCCGACCTGGTCCCCGACGGGGCCTGCGTTCAGTTCGGCCTGGGAGGCCTGGCCAACGCGGTGGGCGAATGCCTCGCCGACGCGGGCAAGCGGGACCTGGGACTCCAGACGGAGGTCATCGGGAACTGCGTCATGGAGCTGATGAAAAAGGGCGTCCTTAACAACAGCCGCAAGCAGACCTGTACGGGGCGGTCCGTGGGCGCGTATTTCATCGGGGACAAGCGCCTGTGGGACTTCGCCAGGGAGAACCCGGCCTTCTGCCAGAAGGACATCCACTGGACCAACGATCCCCGGCGCGTCGCCCAAAACGACCGGGTGGTCTCCATCAACAACGCCATGGAAATCGACCTCACCGGGCAGGTCAACGCCGAGAGCGTGGGCCCCCGGCAGTACTCGGGTACCGGAGGCCAGCTGGAATGGGTCCTGGGCTCCCAGTGGTCCAGGGACGGAAAGAGCATCATCGCCCTGCGCTCCAGCTACCGGGACAAGGCCGGGGAACTCCACTCCAAGATCGTCCCCCAGCTCCCGCCGGGCAGCGTCGTCACCACGCCCCGGACCTGCGTTCAGTACGTGGTCACCGAGTACGGCGTGGCGGACCTGAGATACAAAAGCGTTCTGGAACGGGCCCGGGCCCTGATTGCCATCGCCCACCCCGATTTCCGGGGAGAGCTGTCCCGGGCCCTGCCCACGGTCCTCCTTTAAAGCGTCTCCCTCTTCCGGTACCGTCTAATTGGAAAAGATAGTAAAACTCTTTTCTTGACAGTCTGATGTCTGTGTGCGATAATAGACGTATGAATGCAACAACCCGGGCACCGGGCAGATCAGAGAAGGGGGAGCCAGTATGAAACGGAAAACCATGGACGGCAACGAGGCCGCCGCCTACGCAAGCTATGCCTTTACGGAAGTCGCCACCATCTATCCCATCACGCCCTCCAGTCCCATGGCGGAGCATGTGGACACCTGGGCCGCCAACGGGATGAAAAACATCTTCGGCCAGCCGGTGCGCCTCATGGAGATGCAGAGCGAGGCCGGGGCCTGCGGGGCCATGCACGGGTCGCTGGAGGCCGGGGCCCTCACCACCAGCTACACCGCCAGCCAAGGCCTCATGCTGATGGTGCCGCCCCTGTACCGCATCGCGGGCCAGCTCCTCCCCGGCGTCATCCACGTGGCCGCCCGGACCGTGGGCACCAGCGCCTTTTCCATCTTCGGGGACCACTCCGACGTGATGGCCTGCCGCCAGACGGGCTTCGCCCAGCTGGCCTCCTCCTGCGTCCAGGAGTGCATGGATCTGGCCGCCGTGGCCCACCTGTCCGCCGTCAAGGCCCGGGTGCCCTTCATGCACTTCTTCGACGGCTTCCGGACCAGCCACGAGATTCAAAAGATCGACGTGCTGGACTACGGCGACCTTGCCAAGATGCTGGACCGGGAGGCCCTGGCCCGCTTTCGTGGCAACGCTCTGAACAGCGAGCATCCCCTCATGCGCTCCACCGTCATCAACCCGGACACGGCCTTCCAGCTCCGGGAGGCGGTGAACCCCTACTATGACG
>CAMXKT010000090.1 GCA_947244595.1 uncultured Oscillibacter sp.
AAAACTACAAAATTTCTTCGGCGTTTTCTTACAATTTCAAATTGGCGTTGACACGACGGCGAGGGCTTCATCGACCTGGGGCTGGACAACGTCTTCGACTTCGACGAGGAGGGCAATCTGCTGGGGGACGTGGAAAAGACCTGGCTGGCGGTGAACGGCCAAGTCGTGGCCTACTACCACGAGACCACCGTGGACGACGGGGAACACTACACCATCACCGGCTATGTGCCCGTGCTTCACAACGGCCATCGGGCGGAACTGCTGCTGGCCTTTGACGACGAGACTCCCTACGGCTATGTCACCGGCGTCCGGGCCGTCTACAGCGAGGAAGAGACTGGAACCGTGGCCAAGAGCGATTCCGCCCTCCAGGAGGACGATACCCTGGAGTTCCTCTGCGACTACTACGGCTACGACGGTACCTATCAGGACAGCTACCTCCTGGGGGATCCCCTGACCGTCCTCGCGGAGGGCCTGACCATCTCCGACGTGCCCCTGGACGGCGAGGTCCGGGCCACCTACCGGTTCACGGACCTTTACGGACAGAGCTGGTGGACCCCGCCCCTTCCCTGACACGCACCCTGTTCAAACCAATACGGCGGCGGAAGCGATATGCTTCCGCCGCCGTTTCTTTACGTGGTTACTTCCGCCGGACCCACTTGCCGAAGAGGGTCTTCTTATAGTTTAGCAGCTCCTCCTTGGCCTTGCTGAAATTCCCGGCCTTCTGGAGGTACTCCACGCCCTTGGGGATATCCTCCTGGACGCCGCCCAGGCCCCGACCGTAAATGTAGCCCCGCATGTAGTCCGCCTCCCGGTTCTGCCAGTTCACCTTGTTCAGGAACTGGAGGGCCCTGGCGTAGTCCTGGGGGGTGCCCAGGCCGCAGAAGCAGCACTTTGCCAAGTAGAACACACCCCAGTTGTTCCCCTTCTTGTCGTGGGCGATAGACAAGTGGTGGAAGGCCTTGGCGTAGTCCTGGGGCACGCCCTGCCCCTCGAAATAGGCCACGCCCAGGTGGTTGTTGGCCCCTGTGTGGAGCGGGTCCTTGGCCAGCTCCTTTTCGTAGCAGGAGACCGCGTAGGCCATGTCCTGCTCCGTGCCCTTGCCCTCCTCGTACATGTAGCCCACCTCAAACCAGTCGTTGGGGTTGCCGGCCTCGGCGGCCTCTTTGTACAAGCGCAGGGCCTCCTCATAGCGCTCCGCCTTCTTCAGCTCGTCGGCGTAGATGGACTGGTGGAGGGGATACCCCAGCTCCGCGCCAATCTTAAAGAGGTCCTTCGCCTTTTCCGGCTGGGGGGCGATGATGTCCTCGTCTCCCTTGGTGTAGTACTGGTTCAAGTTGTTGGCGGCGAAGTAGACCCCGCCCCGGAAGGCCTTCCAGAACCAGTCCTCACACTTGGAAATCTCTCCTTTCAAGTACGCCTTGAACTCCGCCTGACTGGGGAAAGAGTCCTTGCCTTTATTTTGGATGCGGAGGAAGTCCCACCAGAAATAGCTGTTGCCGACGACGTACTGGCAGAAAGCGTCCCCCTCCTTCGCCAGGGCCTCCGCCTCGTCGAAGGCCTGCTGGAGGCTCTCGAAGGGCATTTTCTTCTGGACGGAGGGGGTCAGCTCCCCGCTCCGCAGGGCCACCAGCACCCCCAGGGCGCTGCCCTGTTCCACGGATTTGTGGAGGAGCTTTGTGGCCCGGCGGTCGTCCTCCGGGAAGCCGTGGCCCCGCCAGACGTACTGATAGCCGCACAGGCACCGGGCCAGGATACAGCTGGCGTCGCCGTCCCCGGCGGCGGAGGCCTTCTCCAGAAGGGCGAAAGCCTCCTTGCCCCGGCCCGTGCGGACGTCGTAATAGATGTCCTGCAGGGCCTGCTTCACTTCGCTGCTCAAGACTGCTGCCATGATGGAAACTCTCCTTTATCTGTTTATTTAGGTTTTTTGACCCGCTTCCAGTCCCGGCCTCCCGGCTGGAACTGTCCGCGGGGATACCCCGTCAGCCACGCCGCCGCCTCCCTGGGCGGCAGCTTTGCCATGTAAAAGCCCAGCTCCTCTCCCTCGGGCTTCGTGGCCTCCACGGTGCAGCGGGCGTCCATTTTGTCCCCCGCCGTCACCCGAATCCACAGATAGCCCGAGGCGTGCGTCAGGTCCACCAGCTGGTAGGTCCCGTCCACAATGCCCTCTGCCGCCGCTTGGATGTCCTCCGCCGTGAAATTGGCGTGGTTCTCCGCCGCGCCGCTGGCGTAGACCAGGGAGAGCCTGGCCCGGGATTCCCGCCGGACCTGGTGCCGGGGAGTTTGGGGCCCGGCGTAGACCCGCCGCAGGTCCCAATCGGTAAGGTCCGGGACCTCCCGGCGGAGCCAGCCCCGGAGGATGTCCTCCGCCCGCCGGGGGTCCGCCGCCAGGGCCAGGGCCAGGTCCTCTCCCTCCCCGGAGGGGGCCAATTCCAGCAGGAGCAGGACCCGGGGCTCTCCCTCCTCCCGGACCAGGCAGTCCAGGGAGCGGAAGGTCCGCCCGCCGCCCTCCACGGGGCGGGTGGGCGTCAGCTCGAAACCGGACTCCTCTCCCGCCAGGCAGCGTTTCAGGACCTCTTCCACCAGGGAGGCGGTGACCCGGGAGGTCACCTCGCCGTTCCGGCGCTTTAAGATCATGTCCTGGGGCCCCTCGCTGAGAAGTTCTTTCTGGGCGGCCTCCGAGGCCCGGCGGTTTTGCCGCTGGCGGAAGTCCCGCTCGAAGTCCTCCCGCTGGCTCTCGTCCATGGACCAAAAGGCGCTCCACTGGCCGTTGGTCCCCCTCCGGGCGTCCGGGACCCGGAGGGCCAGGCAGTCCGCCGCCGCCCGAAGCTCGTCTGGCTTCTTGAAATCGGTGACGTGCTTCCGCCAGCGGTCGTCTATCAGGACCAGCTGCAGGATCCGGCTCGTGTTGGTGCGGTTCCCGTTGTGACGGGTCTTGATCTCGTCCACTGCGAAAATGCCCCGGATGCGGTCGATCCGGCTGGCCTGTTCCCCCAGGACCCATTCCCGGCCGATGCCCAGGCCGTCGAACCACCGGCCGTTGGTCTTCAGGTCGCCGTCCACCATGGCGAAGAGTTCTCCCACCGGCGGGGCCTCCTCCGGGTAGGGGAGCTGGCTGCGGATGGACTCCGCCAGGGCGCTCTTTTCAGGGAAAAAGGTGTCCCGGGCCCCGGCATAGCCCATGTACAGTCCCAGGAGCAGGAACAGGGCCCCGCCTCCGCCGCAGACCGCCAGGGTCACATAGTCCGAGGTTTCCCAATAGGCCCGGTCCTGCTGAAGTCCTATGTAGAACATGTAAAATAGCCCCGCCGAGACAACGAGCCACAGCAGGCCCCACAGCACCCAGCTGAACCGCTTCCGGGTCCGGCTGAGGCAGTAGCCCTCCGCCACGCCGTGGGGGTTATTTTTTCCCTGGACTGCCATCAAGATCAGGATGATAGGAATGGCGAACAGCCGGAATACCGCCAGCAGCGCGATGTAGACCACCACGTTCCACGGCCAGCGGAGAAAGCCGCCCTTTTTCTCTTTCATGACTCCTTGATACCTCCCGCGTCCCCGGAAAGCGGGGACAGATTTTCTTTACTATTTTACCAGTTAGCTGTAACGTTGTCCAGTCCTCGGATGGGAGAATGACTGCTTTGAGGAAGCCCCGGCAACAGACGGAGATTTCTCCCGCAGGCCTTGGCGAAATCCCTTGAGATGCTTCGCTGCGGCGGGCGGAGTGCGAAGGGTTTCAAGAACGGTTCTGTCTTCGATATTCCAGGGGACTGACGCCCTCCACCCGGCGGAAGCACTGAGAGAAATAGCTCAGGGAGGAGAAGCCCAGAATCTGAGCGATGAGAGAGAGGGTGTGGTCCGTCTCCCGGAGGAGGAAGCGGCTCTCCTCGATGCGGCGGGAGATCAGGTAATTGATGGGAGACACGCCGAATTCCCGGCGGAAGGCGTGAGACAGGTAGTATTTGTTCAGGTGGGCCAGATGGGCCAGCTGGTCCAGGCTCAGGTTCTCCTTGAAATGGTTGTCGATGTACCGCCGGACCAGGACGCATTCCCGGCTGGACCGGCCGTTGGTGGATTCTCCGGAAAGGGCGGCGTCCTGCTGGCGGTTCAGCCGGATCAGCACCACCTCCAAAAGGCTCCGGCAGACCCGCTCATAGCCCGGCAGGGCCCCCTCCGCCTCCTGGAGCATCAGCCGGAGGCAGTCCATCAGTTCCTCCCAGCCGGTGTGGAGGTGAAGCAGGGCGTAGCCCTCGGCCCCGGCCATGGTCTCCAGGCCCTCCACCCCCAAGACGGCGTATTCCAGAGGGCTGTCCAGCTGGCTGACCTCCGTGTGGGGTACGTTGGCGTTGACGATGACGGCGTCGTGGATGGCCACGGGGAACTCCTCCCGCCGGGTGCGGAAGCGGCCGTGGCCCCCGGTGATGAAGAACAGCTCGGCGCAGCCGTGGGTGTGGAGGCTGGAGTTCCATTCACTGCTGTACTGGGCCCGGGAGACGTAGGCCAGCCGGGGCGGCCCGCCGGGTGCGGCGGCCTCCCGCTGGAAGGCGTATTGGCGCTGGCTCATGGACGTTCCTCCTTCCGGGGCGCAATTTTTTGAAAATTGGCAGCGTCCCGGCCTGTCCTCCATTATAGCCTCCTTATTCCAGCAGCGCAACTTTTGGCAAAAATTTTTTTCAGTCTCGCCTGGATTTTGTCGAGGAGACGGGGAGCGAGGAAGAGGAAACCGCAAAATTATCAGTTTTGCCCAAAACCGGACGGGGTATCTCTTAAAAATTGGGATAAAATGCAAATAGAGCAAGATATCTAAAAAGTTCCGCAAGAAAGAGATTGCTTTGCCAGTGGGAAACCCGGTATACTAAATTTTGTAAGGCCCAAGACCGGCCTGCGGAAGCCCCTATATTATAAGGAGGTAGACTCATGAAGAAGTTTTTCAGTCTCTTGCTGACTCTGGCGCTGGTGCTGTCCCTGGCCGCCTGCGGCGGCGGGAACGGCGGCTCCGACGCCGGGACCACCACCCCGCCCCCCGCCGACTCCGGCAGCAGCGATACCCAGACCCCGCCTCCCGCCGCCGAGGATGTGACCATTACCGTGGCCGCCCTGGCCTCCGGCTATGAGGAAGCCTATCCCGGCATGTGGCAGGAGGTCTGCGACGCTTTCACCGCCGAGACCGGGATCAAGGTCAATCTGATCTGCGACAAAAACCTGGAAGACGTCATCGGGCCCTCCATGCAGGGCGGCGACTTCCCCGACGTGATCCACCTGGCCACCGGCCGTGAGAAGGGCCTGACCGAGCAGTTCATCAAGGACCGCAACATCGCCGAGCTGACGGACGTGCTGTCTATGACCATCCCCGGCGAAAGCGCCAAGGTCTCCGACAAGATCGTCGGCGGCTTTACAGACACTTCCGTGACGAACCCCTACGGCGACGGCGTGACCTACCTGGCCCCTATGTTCTACTCTCCCTGCGGCCTGTTCTACAACGCGGGCCTCTTCGAGGAGAAGGGCTGGACCGTCCCCGCCACCTGGGACGAGATGTGGGAGCTGGCCGAAAAGGCCCAGGCTGAGGGAACCTACCTCTTCACCTATCCCACCACCGGCTATTTTGACGCGTTCCTGTACGCGCTGATGTACTCCGTGGGCGGCGCCGACTTCTTCAACAAGGCCACCACCTACGCCGAGGGCATCTGGGACACCCCCGAGGCTCAGCAGTGCTTCGACATCATCGCCAAGCTGGCCAGCTATACGAACCCCGTCACCCCCGCCCAGGCCAACGACCAGGACTTCACCCAGAACCAGCAGCTGGTCCTGGACAACAAGGCCCTGTTCATGCCCAACGGCACTTGGATTGTGGGCGAGATGGCCGAGGCTCCCCGGGCCGAGGGCTTCAAGTGGGGCATGACCGCCCTGCCTGCCGCCAAGTCCGGCGGCAACGGCGCCAGCTACTGCTGGCTGGAGCAGGCCTGGATTCCCGCCGCCGCCCCCAACCTGGACGCGGCCAAGCAGTTCGTGGCCTTCCTGTACTCTGACGCGGCCTGCGCCATCTTCGCCAAGGGCGGCGCCGTGCAGCCCGTCCCCGGCCTGACGGACAACCTGGAGGGCGACAACAAGATGTTCTACTCCATCTATGACAACGGGGCCGACGCGGCCATGGGCAACTTCGCGGCCTACAACGCCGTGGTGGGCCTGGGCACCGTTCGGGAGGTCTTCCTGGATCCCGTCAACGGTCTGGTGAACGGAAGCGTCACCGTGGACCAGTGGATCTCCGACGTGAAGGCCGCCAGCGACCAGATGCGGGCGAATATCATGGGATAAGCGCCCCGGCAAAACCGCATAGTCCGTAATCCGTGGGCGGCGGCGAGTGTTTCTGCTCGCCGCCGCCCTGTTCTGTTCCCGCCACACGACCCGAAAGGAGTGATTCCATGCGCAGCAGCAAAAGCCGGGGGCGCTTCCTGGCCCTGTGCGTCGCCCCGGCGGTGATCCTCTACTTCATCTTCATGATCCTGCCCACCCTGAACGTCTTCCGCATGTCCCTCTTTGAGCGGGGAGCCTACTCTCCCACGGAGACCTTCGTGGGCACGGCGAACTTCAAGGCCCTGTTCAATGACGTGAAATTCATCACGGCCATGCAGAACACGATCCTGCTGATCGTCACGGTGACCATCATCACCTTCTTTTTCGCCATCGTCTTCGCGGCGATCCTGACTCGGGAGAAGATCAGGGGGCAGAACTTCTTCCGCATCGTCTTCTACATCCCCAACATCCTCTCCGTGGTTGTCATCGCCGGCATTTTCTCCGCCATCTACAAGCCGGAGAACGGCATGCTGAACAGCATCCTCTCCTTCTTCAAGGGGGAGACCGTCATGGTCCTCTGGAAGGACC
>CAMXKT010000091.1 GCA_947244595.1 uncultured Oscillibacter sp.
GAGTCCTTTTTCCCCTCCAGCTCGATCTTGCCGTGCTTGGCCTCGTAGGCCTCCACCGCGTCCCGGATCAAAATCAGAACTTGGCTGTTGGCGGAGCGCCCCTCGTAGGCCGAAATGATGTGGAGTTTGTGCAGCAACTGCTCGTCAATGCGGATGGTGTAGCCTTTTGTCCCATTCTTCCCCATAGTCCGACCTCACATTGATTATAAATTAGTATCATGATGTATTTACTTTACAACCGCGCTATGATACAATGTCCAGAATGGTTGTTAAATATAATCTATGCAATCAAAATATAACTAAACAGAGGTGAAGCACTATGCCAGACTATCAAAAAATGTACGTGACTGCGTTCAACGCCATGACCTGTGCGCTGGAGGAGTTGGATAAGCTGAATATTGGAACGGCCAAGGAGCAGCTGCGGACGGCCCAGTCTCAGACGGAGGAAATGTATATGTCCGAGGGCGGAGAGGAGTCCGCCCTGGAGACAGGATCTGACGAGGAATAAGCGGAGCCCCGTCCATTGGACGGGGCTCCTTTTTACGCACAGGACAGATTTACTTCTCCGGCTCCTCAGACTCAAACACCGCCTTGGCGCTGGCGGCCAAACCCGCCAGGCCCTGCAGCTCGCTGGGGATGATGATCTTGGTCGCTTTGCCGTCGGCCACCTTCTGCATGGCCTCCAGGGCCTTGAGCTTCACCACCTGGTCATTGGGAGCGGCGGCGTTCAAAAGACGCAGGGAGTCCGCCAGGGCGGTCTGGACCCGGGTGATGGCCTCGGCCTCCGCCTCGGCGGCCATGATGCGGGCCTGCTTCTCGCCCTCGGCCTGGAGAATGGCGGCCTCCTTGGCGGCGGTTGCCCGGAGGATGGCGGCTTCCTTCTCGCCCTGGGCTACCAGGACCTGAGACTCCTTCTGGCCCTGGGCCTGGAGGACGGATTCCCGGCGCTCCCGCTCGGCCTTCATCTGCTTTTCCATGGCGCTCTGGATGTCCTTGGGCGGGATGATGTTCTTCAGCTCCACCCGGTTGACCTTGATGCCCCAGGGGTCCGTGGCCTCGTCCAGAATGGCGCGCATCCGGGAGTTAATGACGTCCCGGCTGGTGAGGGACTGCTCCAGGTCCATGTCGCCGATGATGTTCCGCAGGGTCGTGGCCGTCAGGTTTTCAATGGCGTTCATGGGGTGTTCCACACCGTAGGTATAGAGCTTGGGGTCCGTAATTTGGAAGTAAATCACGGTGTCGATCTGCATGGTGACGTTATCTTTCGTGATGACGGGTTGAGGCGGGAAGTCCGCCACCTGTTCCTTGAGGGAGACCTTTTTCACCACCCGCATGACGAAGGGGACCTTCACGTGAGGGCCCTGGTTCCAGACCGCGTGGAATTGGCCCAGCCACTCCACCACGTAGGCCCGGGACTGCTGGACAATATGGACGTTGGAGATGATCAGGATGACCAGCAGGATGATGACGATTGAGACAGGAATCCACCACATTACTTTACTACCTCCGCTTTCTCAGAAATATGGACCAGGAGCTTTACGCCCTCGATCTTCTCTACCTTGACCTGGGTCCCGGCGGGGATGAGGCCGCCGTCCGCGCTGCGGGCGGTCCAGGTCTTGCCGTCCACATAGACGGAGCCGGAGCCTCCATCCACGGGCTCGGTGACCTTGGCCGTCATGCCCAGAACCCGGTCGGAGTTCGTGGGGATATGGGGCCTGGTCATGAAGCGCCGCACCAGGGGCCGGGTGAGGGCCAGGGCCAGAGCGGACACCAAGGCGAACACCAGCACCTGCGTTCCCTCCGGGGAGAAGCCCCCCAGGGTCCAGCCGGTCATACAGGTGACGAGAGCCGCCAGAGATCCGGCCACAAACCAGATGGAGATCATGCCCTCGGTGAGGACTTCCGCCACGCCGAAGAGGACGATGGCCCCCAGCCAGAGCCAGATAAAAATATTCATTAGGAGTGCCTCCTTTCCAAAAGAGCCTCGGCTTTCATTTACAGTATAACATACCTGCCCGGGAAAAAGTGTTTCATTTCAGTAACAATTCACAAGCGGCCGGAGGCGGCGCCTTTTTCCAGGAGTTGAAAATCACGGAAACTCCTGGTATACTGTAGCCAAAAGATTCCGGAATAAGAGGAGGGAGCCCTTTTGATTCTGACCATCCCCTGTCTCCTGGGACTGGAAGCCCTGGTGGCCGACGAGATGAAACGCCTGGGCCTGAAAGACGTCCGGGCGGAAAACGGCCGGGTCCACTGCGACGGCGGCTTTGCGGACGTGGCCCGGCTGAATATCAACCTGCGCTGCGGGGCCCGGGTGCTGATGGAGCTGGGGTCCTTCCCGGCTCCGAACTTCGAGGCGCTGTTCCAGGGCGTGCTGTCCCTGCCCTGGGAGGACTTCATTCCCAAAGACGGGGAATTTCCCGTGAAGGGCTACTCCTTAAATTCCACGCTCCACTCCGTCCCCGCCTGCCAGGCCATTGTGAAGAAGGCGGCGGCCCGGCGGCTGGGGAACGCCTACGGCTGCGAGACTCTGCCGGAGACGGGGGACCGCTATCAGATCCAGTTCGCCATCGTCAAGGACCGGGCCTCCCTGTATCTGGACACCTCCGGCGAGGGGCTCTATAAGCGGGGCTACCGGGCCCAAAATATGGGCGCGCCCCTGCGGGAAACCCTGGCGGCGGCCCTGGTAACCCTCTCCCGCTACCGGGGGAAGGACCCCTTCTGCGACCCCTTCTGCGGCTCCGGCACCATCCCCATCGAGGCGGCGCTGATTGCCAAAAACCGGGCCCCGGGCCTGGACCGGCGCTTCGCCGCCCAGCGGTGGAAGGCCATGGACTCTAAGCTGTGGATGGACGCCGCCGACGAGGCGATGGACAAGGAGTTCCACGGGCGCTACGATATCTGGGGCGGGGATATCGACCCGGCGGCGGTGGAGCTGGCCCGGCACAACGCGGAGCTTGCCGGGGTGGAAGACTGCGTGCGTTTTGAGGAGGCGGACGCGGGAAAGTTCCACCGGGACAGCGAGTACGGGCAGCTGGTGACGAACCCGCCCTATGGCGAGCGGCTGTTGGAGAAGGAGGAGGCGGAGGCGCTGTACCGGAGCTTTGGAAAGGCGCTGGAGGACCTGCCGCCCAAGTGGCGGGTCATTGTGCTGAGCTCCCACACGGAGTTCGAGCGGTGCTTCGGCCGTCCGGCGGATAAGAAGCGGAAGCTGTATAACGGGATGCTGAAGTGCGACGCGTTCTTTTACGGGCGCTGAAAAAAGGGGCGGGAATTTTCCCGCCCCTCTTGCAACGAAGGGGAAAGTGTGGCATAATAAGGATCGGCCTATGCAGCGGTATCGAAGTGGTTATAACGGCCCTGACTCGAAATCAGGTGTACCCGCAAGGGTACCGTGGGTTCGAATCCCACCCGCTGCGCCAGCTCAGAAATTCCCAACACCGCTCCGTTTCCGGCTTTGCCGAAAACTGCGCTATGTTGGGAATTTCTTCGCTTTCGGCCCGGATTCGCTCCGCTGGATTCCGGGCCGAGGGGGGCCTTTTTTGCGGAAAAAGGGTGACAAAGGGTGGATCCGGTAGTATAATACAAGTACTGTTGCTGTCGGATCGAATGTGTGAAATGGAGGGATCGCCGTGGGACGCTTGGTAAGAACGTTTCTGGCAAACGACAATCCGGACGGTTTGAAAACCGTTGAGATTTCCAACATGACGATTAAGGCCACGGTCTTTCCGCGCCCGTTGCTGAGGGATTTTTTGTCGCGGGAAGAGTCGAGGCGTCCGGGGGTCTACATGATATATGGAAAGACCCTTGATGAAAGCCTGAGACCCATGCTGTATATCGGCGAGGGGGATCCCGTGTCTGAGCGGATCAAAAGCCACGGGATCAACAAGGATTTCTGGACGGACGCCTTTGTGTTCACGTCGAAGGACGAGTATCTCACGAAGACGCAGATCCGGTATCTGGAGTCTAAGCTGATTGACTTGGCGAAAAGCGCCAACCGGGTGGACCTGGAAAATGTAAACGCCTCGTCCCTGCCCACGATTTCGGAGGTGGATAAAGCGGAGGTCCAACAGTTTTTGGAGGCGATCCAGCTCATTATCCACGTGCTGAACTTCCCATTCTTCGAACCGCTGTCCCAAAGCTCCGAGCCTCCCCGGCCGAATGAGATCATTTATGAGTACAAGGTAAAGAACTTCCTGGGGAAAATGGCCATCAGAGAGGGGAAATACGTGCTGCTGTCCGGCTCTACCGCCTCGGAAAAGTTCCGAAACTCGGCCAGCCAGAGCATCAAGCGCTTTCGCGCCTCGCTGGAACAGGACGGAGCCCTTGTGGAGAGCGGCAGGGAAGGAGAACTGGTCGTGGTGAGAGACATTCCCTGCGACAGCTCCAGCAGCGCCGCCGTGATCGTCTGCGGCGGAAACGCCGCCGGTCCCATTCGGTGGAAGTATCAGGGAAAAACCCTGAAGGAAATGGAGCAGTCCGCCGATTAGCGGAAACCACGTATCTGGGAGGGAACGCATGAGCAGTCTTTTTGTGAAAAACGCCTCGGCCATTGTCACCTGTGACGAACAGGATACCGTGCTGGAAAATGCCGGTATTCTCATCCGGGACGGGGCCGTGGCCTATATAGGGCCGGAATCCCAGGAGGCGGACGAGGTCCTGGACGCCTCGGGCTGCGTCGTCTATCCGGGGCTGATTAACACCCACCACCACCTTTATCAGACCTTCAGCAGAAATTTGCCCCAGGTGCAGAACATGGAGCTGTTCGACTGGCTCAGGGCCCTCTACGAGATCTGGAAGAACCTGGACGAGGAGACCATCTATCACAGCTCCATCGTGGGTATGGGAGAGCTGCTGAAAACCGGCTGTACCACCGTCTTTGACCACCACTATGTCTTCCCCGGCGGCAGCTCCGGCACTCTGCTGGACGCTCAATTCGCCGCGGCGGAGGCTCTGGGGGTGCGGATGTCCGCCTCCCGGGGAAGCATGGACCTGAGCAGGAAAGACGGCGGCCTGCCCCCGGACAGCGTGGTCCAGACGGTGGACGAGATTCTCCGGGACTGCCAAAAGGCGGTGGAGAAGTTCCACGATCCCCGGCCCCTCTCCATGCGGACGGTGGCCCTGGCCCCCTGTTCCCCGTTCAGCGTGTCGGCGGAGCTGCTGCGCCAGTCCGCCGTTTTGGCGCGAAGCCTGGGAGTACGGCTCCACACCCACCTCTGCGAGACCAAGGACGAGGAAAACTATGTTCTGGAGAAGTACGGCAAGCGGCCTCTGGCCTACATGGAGGACCTGGGCTGGATAGGCCCGGACGTGTGGTACGCTCATGGCATCCACTTCAATGACGGGGAATTGAAGCTGCTGGCGGACACGGGTACCGGCGTGGCCCACTGCCCCATCTCCAACATGAAGCTGTCCTCCGGGGTCTGCCGGATTCCCGACATGCTGGCCCTGGGGGTCCCCGTGGGCCTGGCGGTGGACGGCAGCGCCAGCAACGACGGGTCCAACCTTCTGGAAGAGCTGCGGGTCGCCTACCTGCTCCACCGGCTCACCTACAGCGAGAAAGCCCCCAGCGGGTACGACCTGTTGAAAATCGCCACTCGGGGCAGCGCCCGGGTCCTGGGCCGGGAGGTTATCGGAAGCCTGGAGCCCGGCAAGGCCGGGGACCTGTTTATGATCCGCCGGGACCGGCTGGAGCTGGTGGGAGCGGACCTGGATGTCAAATCCATGCTTGGCACTGTGGGTTTCAAGGGCCCTGTGGACTATACCGTTGTAAACGGCAGAGTGGTGGTCAGGGACGGCCGCCTCACCGGCGTGGACGAGGAAAAAGCGGTCCGGGAGGCCCGGGCCGCGGTGAACAATTATTTGAGCCGGTAACAAAAAGGAGCGTAGGGGCGGACCTGTGTGTCCGCCTCTTACCGTAACCGCCTGTCCCTCCCCTACTGCAATTGCTTGTCCATCCGCGCCAGAAAGAAGGCCAGGCCGAATCCGGCGGCGGCGCAGAGGGCGGAGAGGGCCATCTCCCCCGCCCCGGTGTACTCCGTGGGGATGATGACCAGGGTGGAGGCGACCACAAAGCCCAGGATACCGTGGAAGGCCACGGCGTAATGCCGCCGGAAGAACCAGGTTACAAACCGGGCCAGCAGGGCGATGGTCAGAAACATCCCCGGCAGGGCGGCGGAGAGAACCAAAAAGTCCAGCCGGGCCAGCCCCTCCAGCATGGGCTGGTAGAGTCCCAGGGCCATCATGACGGAGGAAGAGGTCATGCCGGGGATGACCACTCCCATGCCCCACAGGGCCCCGCAGAAGTTGTACCACCAGAAGTTCGGTTCCACCTGGACGTGGGCCACCCGGCT
Source organism: uncultured Oscillibacter sp. (assembly GCA_947244595.1). GTDB lineage: Bacteria > Bacillota > Clostridia > Oscillospirales > Oscillospiraceae > Oscillibacter. Next base: position 6,354 of record CAMXKT010000091.1, read on the forward strand.
GACGTAGAACAGCCCCGTGAACACCGCCCCGGCGCAGAGGAGGAAGCTCCCCCAGGCGGAGGCGGAACGGCCCTCCTTCCCCGCCTCCCGGAAGAGAGAGGGCGCCGTGCCCGCGATGAGGCCGATGAACAGCCAGTAGGTCACCGCGTCGGAAAGGGTCATGGCGGCGGAGATGCCCTTGGCGATGCCCATGAAGCCCGCCGCCCAGCCCAGGGACAGGGGGATCAGCATCCGCCAGTATTTGGGGACCGCCTTCCTGGGCCGGGTCAGCACCTCCATGAAGGGCCGGTAGATGCCGAACACCACGGCCAGCACGCCGCCGGAGACCCCCGGCAGAATGGCTCCCGCGCCGATCAGCACGCCGCAGAGGAAGTCCCGGAGCCAATGGGCCCGCCGCCGCTTCCGCTCGTCCAT
>CAMXKT010000092.1 GCA_947244595.1 uncultured Oscillibacter sp.
TCCCACTTGAAGATCTCAATGTCCTCGAAGGGGCCCCAGGTCTCGAACTTGGCCTTGCCCTCCACCACGGCTTCCAGGATGCCCAGGGTGTCTTCCTTCTGGACCTTTTTGCCCATGAAGTCGCCGGTGTTGATGATATAGCAGGCCACGTTTTTCTCCGCCACCAGCTTCTTGAACTTCTCATAGTCGTTCACCAGGGGATAGGTGCGGAAGGGGTTGGCGTAGGGCTCCACCACCAGGGCGTTGGGGTCCACGCCCTCCTTCAGCCGCTCGGCGCTGGAGCGCTTGGTGGCCAGGGTGGCGCCCATGACGGAGGCCAGGGACGCGCCGCTGAGCTTCACGATGGGGGGGATGGTGGGATCCTTCATGATCCAGAAGATGGCGTTGACCGGGGCGTCGATCTTATCCACCCGGTTGGGGGACCAGAGCTTGGACTTGATGGCCCGGCCGTTGCCGTTGCGCACGTCCTCGGTGACCAGGACGATCTTGCCCTCGTCGTCCAGGGTGGCGGAGCAGTTCTGGGCGGTCAGCAGGTACTTGTTGTCCTCGGCAGGAACGGGGTAGTCGGCGGTCTTGTCAAAGTAGGTGGGCTCCAGGGCGATGGAAGCGCAGGTGTCGGAGTTGATGACAAAGGCGTCGTCGTGCAGCACCTTGATGGAGGGATACTTTCCTCCGTGCTTGGCATGGGTCAGGGTGGACTTACCGGAGCCGGAGAGGCCGAAGACCGCCGCCACGTATTTGCTGCCGTCGTCCAGGGTGTATTCCTTCTGTCCGCCGTGGCAGGAGGCGTAGCCGTTCCGGTTGGCGATGGCCCAGGCCAGGGTCAGGGTGCCCTTCTTGTGCTCGCCGAAGTAACGCATACCCAGGATGGCGGCGCAGTTGGTGTCTGTGTTGAAGTAGCACAGGCACTTGGGATCGCAGATGTCCTCCTTGCCCGGCGCGCCGGTCCACTGGGGATCGGAGAAGATATAGATGTCGGGCTCCTTGCCGTTGCCTACGGGCTTGGACTTCTTGTACATCTTGACGTACTCGTCGGACTGATACTGGAAGTTCAGCATCCAGTTGTACAGCAGGTTCTCCTCCCCCTCAGGGATGAGCAGGTGGGCCTTGACCATAAACTCCTCGTCCAGGCCGATGAAGACCTCGGCGTGGTACATGGTCTTCCAGCGGGTATCATAGACCGCGTCCATGACGATTTTGTCCAGCTCCGTGGTGTTCACGCCGGGCTTTCCGGTGATCCGGCGGGCGGCGGCGTAACGGCCGGTGATGGAACCGTCGTTGAACAGCAGGACCTTGGCGTCGGGCTCCAGGCCGAATTCCTCGCCCCGGTAGACGGGCATGTCGGTGACCACGGTGCCCGGGGAGTTTTTGGCCATGTCATAGGCCTCCCGGAGGGAGTTGATCTTCACAACGTTGTTGCCGTAGAAGGGGGCCTCAATGATGGAACGGGTCTTGGAGAACCCGACCTTGCCGGGCCCGATCTCGGTTCTGGGATAGTAGGCTTTCGTAGACATATCTTGTTCCTCCTTTAAAGTTTCCAAGCGCCTGCGCGGGAGGGCGTCAGGTCTGCCAATACCCTGCTACTATACCCTGCTTTCTTCCAAAAAGCAAGAGTGAAAACGCGCCCTTTGTGAAAAAAACGGCGAGGCCGGTCTTGAGATTCCTCTTGCACATGGCCGTGCGAATGTGTTATAATAACACCAGCCAAAGGCTATGAGGTAGGCCATGGTTTCACGCAAAAAGCGGCCCCCGGAGAGTGCCAGCTCTCCGGGGGCCGCTTTAGGCTCACTGTCCCTCGTTATGCCGGTCGAGCCATTTGCAGACAAGGTGCGAGACGATGCCCGCTGCGACCGATGCCAGGAAATGAATGAGGTAGTCCATGATTTTCCCCCCCGCTGTCGGTATGGGGTGGGACAGCATGTTTATTATACCATCGTTCGACAAAATCCGCAAGACGCCGGGCTTGACACCTGCCGGCCGTGGTGCTATACTTCAAACAGACCGTCGGTATGTTTGAAAAGGAGGGAGTCCATGGCGCGGAACAAGTACCCGGAGGAGACCATCCGGAAGATCCTGGACACGGCGGAGCGGCTGTTCATCGAGAAGGGCTACGACCGGGCCTCCCTCCAGGACATCATCGAGGCGACGGGCCTTTCCAAGGGAGCCATTTACCACCACTTCACCTCCAAGGAGGATATCTTCTACTCGGTCTGCGACCGCATTGGCCGACGGAACGCCGGGGAGCTGGCGGCCGTCCGGGACGGCCCCTCCCTCAACGGCCTGGAGAAGCTGCGGACCATTTTCAAGGTCTCCCTGCACCCGGACAAACAATCGAAAATGTATTCCATGATGCCCTATCTGATCGACAACCCCAGGTTTTTGGCGGCGGAACTGCAGAGCCTTTTTACAGAGGTCGTGCCGGAATTCCTGGAGCCCATTATCCGCCAGGGTGTGGCCGACGGCTCTATCCGCACAGACCATCCCAAGGAGCTGGCGGAAGCCATGCTGCTGCTGGCCGACAGCTGGGTCAACCCCGTGGTCCAGCCCACCACCCCGGAGGAGCTCCGGGCCCGGTGTGAGATCTACAACCAGCTGTTCTTCCGCTTCGGTATTCCCGAGATGATCGACCAGGAGAGCATCGAGATGCTGGAACACTACGCCGGACTGGGCCGGCGCCCGCCTTTGAGCGGGGAAACCCAAGACTGAAAAGAGACTGCCGCGCGCGGGCAGTTTCTTTTTGAAGATATATAAACCGACGGTCGGTTTTTAAATTCACAAAAAAGGAGCCTTTTTATGAACACAAAGCAAGCGCCCCTGTTCCGCCGGGACTTTACTCTGGTGGTCATCGGGCAGATCATCTCCCTGTTCGGAAACGCCATCCTCCGTTTTGCTCTGCCGCTGTACCTGCTGCGGCAGACCGGGTCCCCCGCCCTGTTCGGCGCGGTGGGGGCGGCGGCTTTTATCCCGGCGGTGCTGTGCGCCCCTATCGGCGGCGTGGCGGCGGACCGGGTGAACAAGCGGAACGTTATGGTCCTTCTGGACTTCTCCACGGCGGGCCTGATTCTGGCCTTCGCCCTTTTGCTGGGGCGGGCGCCGCTGGTGCCGCTGATGGTCGTCTGCCTCATGCTGCTCTACGGCATCGCCGGGGCCTACCAGCCGGCGGTCCAGGCCAGCATCCCCCTGCTGGCTCCGCTGGAGCAGCTGACCCGGGCCAACGCCGTCATCAACATGGTGGACACCCTGGCCGCCCTGCTGGGGCCGGTGATTGGCGGCGTGCTGTTCGGGGCTTTCGGCATCCGGCCCATTCTGTGGGTAGGCATGGGCTGCTTCTTCCTCTCCGCCGTCATGGAGCTGTTCATCCACATTCCACACAGCCCTCGGACGCCGGAGGGAGGCGTGCTGTCCACGGTCCGGCGGGACCTGGGGGAGAGCTGGCACTTCATCCGCCGGGAGAAGCCGGTCTTTTTGTCCGTCATGCTGGTGCTGGCCCTCTTTAACCTGGTGCTGTCTGCCGCCTTGGTAGTGGGCATCCCCGTGGCGGTGGTCCAGACCCTGGGCATGAGCGACAGCCGCCTGGGAATCACGCAGGGGGCCATGGGCCTGGGCGGTCTCTTCGGCGGCGTGCTGACGGCGCTGCTGGGCCCCCGGCTCCGGCTCCGGCGGGGAGGGGTGGTCCTTCTGGCCGCCAGCCTCACGGCGGCGGGCATGGGGGCGGCCCTGCTGCCGGGGGTCCCGCCAATCTTAGGCTGGTGGGGGGTGACGGCCATGAGCTTCGCCGTCATGGTCCTGTCTACCTTACTGGTGGTGGTGCTCAGCGCCGCCGTCCAGGGCCGGACGCCGCCAGAGCTGCTGGGGAAGGTGATGGCTTTCATCATGGCGGTGTCCAACTGCGCGTCGCCTCTGGGACAGGCCGTCTATGGAGCGCTGTTCGAGGTCTGTCCATCTTGGGCGGTTCTGCTGGGAGCGGCCGGGGCCGCGGCCCTGGCGGCGCTCTATTCCCGGCGGGTATTCCGGGAGTTGGACGGAATCCAATGACGGAGCGGGGGGAGACGTCCGGCTTTTCCGCCGGACGCCTCCGCCGTTTCGTTCTCCGCTCAGACGCCCCGGAGCTCCCGCTCCTTCCGGGCCAAACACTGGTCGTAGTTCTCAATCTTCATATTCAGCCGGTCCAGAGACTTCCGCATGTCCTCCATCCGCTCCCGGAGCTGCCGCCGCTGCTCCACCAGCAGGGCCTTTCGGGCCTCCAGGGTTTCTTCTCCCAGCTGAAACAGGCGGCAGTACTCCGTCAGGGCCTCGATGCCCACCCCGGCGGACATACATTTAATGAGTTCCACCCAGCCCAGGGACGCCGCGTCATAGTTCCGGACGCCGCTCCCGGTCCGGGGCACCGGCGGAATCAGGCCCACCCGTTCATAATACCGGAGGGTGTCGGCGGAAAGGCCGTACCGTTCGCTTACTTCCCGAATTGTCATGGCTCTGCCTCCTCAGCGTGTCTTTTCTCCTCCAGCATAGCACCTGGAGCGGACTCCAGGTCAAGGCTTTTTTGAAAAAACCCGGGCGGTGGGACTTTCGACAGCTTTGGCGTTTGACGGGAGGGGAAAAATCTGCTAAGATAAGAGGACAACGCTGACCGTAAGGAGCTGAAACATATGAAACGACTGCAACGGGTCCTGTCCTGTCTTCTGCTGAGCGCCCTGCTGGCGGGGATGCTCGCCGCCCCGGCCTCCGCCCTCTCTGATGTGCCGGAGGACTTCTGGGCCAAGGAGGACATTGACCGCTGCGTGACCCTGCACTATTTCTACCCCGAGACCGACGGGAGCTTCGGCGTGGGGAAGGAGATGACCCGGGCCGAGTTTCTGGCGGTGCTGTGCCGCTGTCTGGGCTGGAAGCCCACCTCTCCCCCCCGGGCCGTCTATGACGACGTGTCCGAGAAGGAGTGGTACGCCGGCGCGGTGGAAACGGCCTACCGCCAGGGGGCCGTCACCAGCCAGGACGGCAGCTTCCGCCCCGGCGATCTGATCACCCGCAGCGAGGCCGCCTCCATGCTGGTCCGGGCTCTAGGGTACGGCAGCATCGCCGGACTGATCCAGGATATGTCCCTGCCCTTCCGGGACGTGAAGGCCAACAACGGATACATTGTCATGGCCTACGGCCTGGGGCTGATGGACGGGACCTCCGTCACCGCCTTTTCCCCCAACGGGCACGTGACCCGGGAGCAGGCCGCCGCCATCATGATGCGGCTCCATGACAAGCTCCACAGCGAGACCACCAGCCGTATCGGCATCGCCGTGGCGGCGGAGAACCTGCCGGAGCTGAAGGGCTACGAGACTGTGGGCGTGGCGGCCGCCAAGCTGGCCTACAACGGAGAACCCCAGGTCTCCACGTTTATGTCCTCCGCGGCGTCCAAGGCCATCCAGGCCGCCGTCCGGGTCGCCGGGTCCAAGGCGCTGCTCTACGTCACCGGCGGAGCCTATCACGTCCGGGAGGGCGAGTCGGAGAAGCTGGCGGCGGTGCTGCTCCGGGCGATGGAGGAGGGGAACTACGACGGTCTCTTTTTGGACGTCACGGGCCTCACCGCCGTCTCTCAGCGGGACGCCCTTACCGAGACGGTCCGGATTCTCCGGGAAAAGCTGGGGGAGCGGCCGCTGTACATCGGAGTGGAAGCCCCCTCCTGGAAGGGCACGGTTTTCGGCTATGACTACGCCGCCCTGGGCGAAGCCGCGGACCGGCTGGTCCTCCGCTTTGACTATAAAAAAGAGACTGTGGCCGGGCGGACAGTGGCGCCTCTGGAGCCCTTGGAGCAGATTTATTACGCCCTGAACCGCCTTCGGGGCGTGGTGGACGCCGACAAGCTGACCCTGCTGCTGACCTCCGTCGGTTCCCTCTGGGAGGGCCGGGAGCCCGAGTTCTTCACCGGGGAGGAGGTTGCCGCCATAGCCGCGGAGCGGACCACCCGGAGCCATTACTCCGACCGCTACGCCTGCGCCTATCTGGTCCGGGAGGAGGGCCCCGATATCTGGTACCTCAACGGACCGGCTATCAAAGAGCGGACCCAGCTGGCCCGGCTCTTCGGCGGCGGGCACCTCTGCCTCTCCGATCTGAACCACGCCCTGCCGGAGACCCTGGAGGCCATGCCCTGATACTTTCTTGAAAGACTCCTGGTTTTGCGGAGCAAAACCATCTGACATAAAAGGGGCCCCGTTTCCCTCAGGAAACAGGGCCCCTTTTCATAATTTCATTTGCTTACAGGAATCTCTGCATGCCCTCGGTGGCGGCGGCGGGGTCGGCGCTGATGGTGACGGTGAATTTGATGTTGTTCCGCTCTCCGAAGTTGTCCAGCCAGTTCAGGAAGGTTTCGGTTTCGCCGTCCACGTCCCGGCCCACGATTTTGCAGAAGTTGTCGATGAACATGTGGGAGATGTCGTAGTTCCCCGCGTGGAGGCCGCTGATGAAGCCCCGAAGCAGGTCGTAGCCGCTGAGCTTGTATTCATGCGCGTCGATCAGGCGGATGTGATAGTGGATATCGTAGGTCATGTTGCGGTTAGCTTCGATGCAGACCACGTTTCCGGGTTCGTCTTTCGCCGCGTTGTTAATTAATTCGATGAGCTGCTTGGTTTTGCCGGAACCTTTCATGCCCATAATCAATCTAACCATAGTAAAACACTCCTGTCATTTTAAATTGC
>CAMXKT010000093.1 GCA_947244595.1 uncultured Oscillibacter sp.
AGGCCTGTGAGGCGGCGGCGGACCTGGGGACCGTGGTTATCGCCAACTACAACTGCCCGGGACAACTGGTCATCGGCGGGGACAAGGCGGCGGTGGAGAAGGCCGCCGCCCTGGCTAAGGAACAGGGCGCGAAGCGCTGCCTGCCTTTGAAGGTCAGCGGGCCCTTCCACACGCCGCTGATGAAGCCCGCCGGGGAGGCGCTGGAGGACTATTTTAAAGAAGTGTCCTTCGGCGGGATGGAAATTCCCGTGATCTTCAACTGCCTGGGCCGGGAGAAGGGGGCGGAGGACGCCGTCCCCGCCCTGCTGGTCCGGCAGGTCCAGAGCAGCGTGTACATGGAGGACAGCATCCGCCGCATGGCGGACCTGGGCCTGGACGCTCTGGTGGAGATCGGCCCCGGCAAGGCCCTCAGCGGCTTTGTAAAGAAGACGGTCCCCGGCTTCCCGGTCCACGCCGTGGAGACGGCGGCGGATGTGGAGGCTCTGGGACAGATGGTAAAGGAGAACGGATGATGAATTTCGAGGGAAAGACCGCCCTGGTCACCGGCGGGAGCCGGGGCATCGGCCGGGCCGTCTGCCTGGAGCTGGCCAGGGGCGGGGCCAACGTGGTCCTGTGCTACGCCGGGAACGAGGCGGCGGCCCAGGAGACCGTCCGGGAGATTGGGGCCCTGGGGGCCAGGGCCCTGGCGGTGCGGTGCGACGTGTCCGACGCCGCCCAGGCGGACGCCCTGGTAAAAGCCGCCTTGGAGGCGTTTGGAAAAATTGACATCCTGGTGAACAACGCCGGGATCACCCGGGACAATCTGCTGATGCGCATGAGCGAGGCGGACTTTGATGCGGTCATTGCCGCCAATTTGAAGGGGACCTTCCTCTGCATGAAGGCCGTCTCCAAGCTGATGTTGAAGCAGCGGTACGGCCGCATTGTGAACCTCAGCAGCGTGGTGGCCCTCCGGGGCAACGCCGGGCAGGTGAACTACGCTGCCAGCAAGGCGGGGATCATCGGCATGACGAAGTCCCTGGCCAAGGAGCTGGCCTCCCGGGGCGTGACGGTGAACGCTGTGGCCCCGGGCTTCATCGAGACGGACATGACCGCGGCCCTGTCCGAGTCCGCCCGTACCGCCGCCCAGGGGAGCATTCCCATGAACCGCCTGGGCGCGCCGGAGGATGTGGCCCGGGCCGTGGCCTTCCTGGCCAGTGACGAGGCCGCCTATATCACCGGCCAGGTGCTGGCCGTGGACGGCGGCATGTCCATGTGAGATAGGAGGAGAGGTTTTATGAAGCGACGGAGAGTTGTGATTACCGGCCTGGGCGCGGTGACGCCCCTGGGCCTCACCGCCCCGGAGAGCTGGCGGGCCGCCCGGGAGGGCGTCTGCGGCATCGGGCCCATCACCCAGTTCGACCCTGCCGGGATGAAGGTCCAGCTGGCCGCCGAGGTGAAGGGCTTCGACCCCGAGGCCCTTTTTGGAAAGCCGGAGACCAAGCGCATGGGGCGCTTTACCCAGTTTGCCCTGGCCGCCGCCCGGGAGGCCCTGGCGGACAGCGGCTTCCAGGTGGAAAACTCCGACCCGAGACGCTGCGGGGTGATCGTCTCCAGCGGCATCGGCGGTATCGGCATCACGGAGGAGGAGCACGACCGGGGGCTGGCCCGGGGCTGGGACCGGGTGTCCCCCTTCTTCATCCCCACCGGCATCTGCAACATGGCCGCCGGGCGGGTGGCCATCGACGCGGGCTTCCGGGGCATGTGCTCCTGCCCCGTCACCGCCTGCGCCGGGGGAACCAACGCCGTGGGAGACGCCTTCCACTACATCCGGGACGGCTACGCCGAGGCCATGCTCTGCGGCGGCAGCGAGGCGGCGCTGACGCCCCTGGCCGTGGGAGGCTTCACCTCCATGAAGGCCCTGTCCCAGGCGACAGACCCCAGCCGGGCCTCCATCCCCTTTGACGCGGAGCGCGGCGGCTTCGTCATGGGAGAGGGAGCGGGCGTCCTCCTGCTGGAGGAGCTGGACCACGCCCTGGCCCGGGGCGCGAAGATCTACGCCGAGGTCACGGGCTATGGCGCCACCTGCGACGCCTACCACATGACCGCTCCCCGGCCCGACGGCAGCGGCGGCGCGGAGGCCATGGCCATGGCCCTGGCGGACGCCGGGGCCGGACCGGAGGATGTGGACTACATCAACGCCCACGGGACCTCCACCCACCTGAACGACGCGGGAGAGACCGCCGCCGTCAAAACGGTCTTCGGAGAGCACGCCCGCGCTCTGGCCGTCAGCTCCACCAAGTCCATGACGGGCCACATGCTGGGGGCGGCGGGAGCCGTGGAAGCCATTTTCACCGCCCTGGCGCTGAGAGACGGCTTCATTCCGGCCACCATCAACTACCGGACGCCGGACCCGGAGTGCGACCTGGACGTCGTGCCCAATCAGGGCCGGGCGGCGGACATCCGCTGCGCCCTGTCCAACTCCCTGGGCTTCGGCGGGCACAACGGCAGTCTGCTGTTCAAGAAATGGGAGGCGTAAGTATGGGAATGCGGTATGATTCCAACCAGATTGCGGAAATTCTTCCCCACCGGTACCCCTTCGCCCTGGTGGACAAGATCGTGGACGGCGAGGCGGGGCAGTGGGCCAAGGGCGTGAAATGCGTCACGGTGAACGAGCCCTTCTTTCAGGGCCACTTCCCTCAGAAGCACGTGATGCCCGGCGTGCTGATCATCGAGGCCCTGGCCCAGGTGGGGGGCGTGGCGGTGCTGGCCCTGCCGGAGAATCGGGGAAAACTGGCCTTCCTGGGCCGGGTGAAGGACGCCAGGTTCCGCCGCCAGGTGGTCCCCGGGGACGTGCTGGAGCTGGAGTGCCGCCTGACGAAGCAGAAGGGGCCCATCGGCGTGGGGGAGTGCGTGGCCAGAGTGGACGGCGAGACCGCCGTGGCGGCGGAGCTGACGTTTGCCATTGGATAGAAAGGCGAATATTGCGTTTTTTCGTCAGGTTGGGTATAATGTAAAAGGCGGGAAGGCCGCGAGAGGAGGAAGAGCCATGCTGGAGCAGGCGTTTAACAGCGTGTATTCCAAATTTAAGCTGCATTTTTACCAGGAGATCTTCCGGCGCTTTCAGGACCGGGAGGCCAGCCTGACGACGGTGGAGACCTTTTGCATGGAGTCCATCCAGGCCCTGGGCCGCCCGAGTATCAATGAGTTCGCCGTATTCATGCGCATTTCCCCACCCAACGCGGCTTATAAAGTCAACAGCCTGGTGAAAAAGGGTTATATCCGCAAGGTCCAGTCCGCCAGCGACCGCCGGGAGTACCACTTGGAGGTCACCCAGAAGTATATCGACTATTACAACGTGTCCCGAAGCTACATTGAAACGGTGATGGACCGGGTCGCCGCCCGCTTTACCCCGGAGGAATGCGGGAAGCTGGAGGAGATGCTCCGGATCGTGGATCGGGAGCTGATGCCGGAAGTGGGCCTTCCGCCGGGCAGAGAGGAAGAGACGTGAAAAACAGGCGGCAGGTCTTTGACCTGCCGCCTGTTTTGGAAAAAGAGGAGCTTACTTGCGGTTTTCCTTCTGGCTTTGGCGCTGCTGCTCCTTCTGGTTGTTCTGCTGATTCTGCTCGCGCTCGTTCTGGTTCTGGTTGTTCCGGTTCTCCATTGAGAACACCTCCTTTCGGCTCCGGAGGGCATCTTCAAACCGCCTAAACGTTCCGGCGTCCCGCCGGCTTGAAGATACCCTCCAGTGAGTTCAGGGGTTATTCTTGCCGCCGGACTTTCAAATTATACTAAAAAGCAAAAATATTTGTTGACAAAGTGGCGGGAGGCTGGTAAAATAAGCTGGCAAAACAAAGAAGGCTGGCTGCATCCGCCTCACCTCCAGCGTACCCGCGAAGAGGTTAAGAACGACTTCCCAGAGCTGCCGTTTCCGGTGGTTCTTTGTCGCGCGGATGCCTTGCGGTGTCCGCGTTTTGTGATTTTTAGGATGGAGGTGCTTTGACCATTAGTAAGCAAGTGCATGAACTGAATGAGAGTATCGGCGACAAGGAGATCCGTCTGATCGGTTCTGCGGGCGAGCAGCTTGGCATTATGGCCCCCGCACAGGCTCTGCGCATCGCCGAGGAACAGAATCTGGACTTGGTCAAGATCTCGCCCCAGGCCAAACCCCCGGTCTGCAAGCTGATGAACTACGGAAAGTTCCGGTTTGAACAGAGCAAGCGGGAGAAGGAGGCTCGGAAAAACCAGCACGTGGTGGAGATCAAGGAGATTCGGATGTCTCCGGGCATTGACATCGGGGACTTTAACACGAAGCTCCGAAACGCCCAGAAGTTCATTGCCGACGGCAACCGGGTCAAGGTCTCTGTTCGTTTCCGCGGCCGCGAGATGGCGCACACCGATATCGGGCGGGACCTGCTGACCAAGTTCGCCGAGCAGTGCGCCGATGTTGCCAATCTGGACCGGCCCGCGAAGCTGGAGGGGCGGATGATGTCCATTTTCCTCTCTCCCAAGGCCGGCAAGTAAAAATCTGTAAGTTCAAAAACACGGAAGGAGTCAATCGTTATGCCGAAGCTGAAAACCCATAGCGGCGCCAAGAAAAGATTCAACCTGACCAAGACCGGCAAGGTCAAGCGCGCCAAAGCCTTTAAAAGCCACATCCTGACCAAGAAGGACACCAAGCGGACCCGCCGCCTCCGCACCGGCGGCTATGCCGACGCCACCAACGTGGACGCCATCCGCAAGATGATTCCCTACAAGTAAGAAAAGGAGGCTTTTGAAATATGGCTAGAGTCAAAGGCGCGATGATGACGCGCAAGAGAAGAAATAAGATCATGAAGCTGGCGAAGGGCTACTGGGGCTCCAAGTCCAAGCACTTCCGGGTGGCCAATCAGGCCGTCATGAAGTCCCTGAGCTACGCTTATACCGGCCGCAAGCTGAAGAAGCGCGACTTCCGCTCCCTGTGGATCACCCGTATCTCCGCCGCCTGCAAGCAGAACGGGATGAACTACTCCAGCTTCATGCACGGCCTGAAAACCGCCGGCGTGGAGATTAACCGGAAGATGTTGGCCGAGCTGGCCGTCAGCGACGCCGCCGCCTTCACTCAGCTCACCGAGATCGCCAAGAAGGCGTAAGACTTGAACGTATGAAAAAGGACTTCGGGAGGAATCCCGAAGTCCTTTTTTGCCTGTTGAGAAATGCGGAAGACCGATTCAACGGGAAGGAAGGGCTTGCTATTTTCGAGAGAACAGGTTCTCCGGAGCCTCCCCCAAACGGGCTTCCTCCTGTCCGGCGGCCTCGTCCATCCGGGCCTCCTCGGTCTTGATCTCCCAATGGATGATGAGGGTCAGGGCTCCCCGGAGCAGGATCACCAGCCCCAGGGTCAAAAGCTCGGTCAGCTCCCGGACCAGCACGGTCCGCAGCACCTCGCCGCCCAGCTTGAATTCCAGGGCCAGGGAGATGCCCTGGGCCAGGTATAGGCGAATGTGGGGCGTGTGCCTCACGCAGCCGATCATGCTCTTGACCGCCGTCACCAGCAGCACGGCCACCCCGGCGCACTCCAGAAGCAGCACGCCGTACTGAACCACCAGCTGAAAGACATCTTCGATTTGCTGAAGCAGCGCCATAGGCTTGTCCTCCTCCGTTATCTCCGGCCCAGCTCCCGCCGGACGGCCTTGGCCAGAAGCTCCTGCCCCTCCGGAGAGCGTAGGGCTTCCAGGGCGGCGTCCCGCATCAGGGCTTGGAAGGACGGGCTTTTCAGCAGAGCGCCGAAGACCGCGCCGTCCTCCTGCACCGCCGCGGGACGGGGCTTTTTCTGGACGGGCGGGGCCGCCGGAGTTCGGACGGGCTCCTCCGCCGGCACGTTGCCGGACAGCCAGCTGTCCCCCTCCGCAGGGTCGTCGCTTTCACCCCGGAGATAGGGGAGGGTGACGCCGAAGTAGTCCGCCAGCTTCCGCTGCTGGTCCTGGGTGGGCGTCTGCCGCCCGGTCTCGAATTTCTCCATGGCCGTCTTGGGAAAGCCCAGGGCGGCGGAGAGGGCGGGACGGCTGAGACCCCGCTCCACCCGGAGCGCCTCCAGGCGCTGCGCCATTGTTACCATAGTCAAAACCTCCATGAGGAAAAGCGGCTTGCGCCGCTTTTCGAGTTTGTTGAGTTTATCCCCGCCGGTCCGGCAGGAGAACGGGCTTTCCAACCTCCCGGGTGGCGTTCAGGTCGATGAGACGCTGGTTGGAGCTGCCCCGGAAGCGCAGGGAGATGTCCTTCAGCGCCTCCACAAAGCGGCCGTCCACCAGTACGTCCAGGAGGGACAGCATCTCGTCCGTGGCCTCGCACCGGGGGTGGCTGCCCTCGCTTAAAAGCTCTTCGTAGGTGAAACCGCTGAACGCCCAGATGGTTTTCTCCGGGTACGCCGCCCTCACCCGCCGGAGGAAGGGGAGCAGCGCCCGCTGGTTCTCGGGCTCGAAGGGCTCGCCGCCCAGGAGGGTCAGCCCGTTGATGTAGCTGGGGGCCAGCAGGGAGAGGATATGCTCCTCCGTCTCCTCCGTAAAGGGCTGGCCGTAGTCGAACGCCCAGGTCTGGGGCTGGAAGCAGTGCTCGCAGTGGTTCGTGCATCCCGAGACGAAGAGGGTCACCCGGACCCCCTCGCCGTTGGCGATGTCGCAGTC
>CAMXKT010000094.1 GCA_947244595.1 uncultured Oscillibacter sp.
CGGAGCGCATCTGCAAGTTCCTGCAAATGCGGGGCATCGACGCGGAGTGCATCCACGGCGACATCCCCCAGCGGCGGCGGGAGCAGGTGATGAACCTCTTCCGGGAGGGCAGGCTCCGGGTCTTCGTCTCCACCGACGTGGCCGCCCGGGGCATCGACGTGGACGACGTGGACATCGTGTTCAACTGCGACGTGCCGGATGAAAACCAGGACTACGTCCACCGCATCGGCCGGACGGGCCGGGCGAAACGCCAGGGGGTGGCGGTGAGCCTCATCGCGGACTACCCCTCTAAAATGCGCGTTGACGACATCGCCCAGAAGACCCGGAACGAGATTGTCCCCGTGAAATTCGGGGAGGACGGGAAGCTGGAGGTCCTCGGTTAAGGGAACATAAAAGCGCCGGGACGGCGTCCCGGCGCTCTTTTCGCGTACAAAACGGACTCAGCTCAAGGAGGCCGTTTCCTCCGCCACCCGGGCCTCGCTCTCCCGCATGGCCTGGAGGGTCTTGTCCATCAGAGTCTCCAGCTCCCAGCCAAGGCGCGCCACGCCGTCCTTGATAACGTCCCGGGAGCACCCGGCGGCAAACTTCTTGTCCTTGAACTTCTTCTTGAGGGAGGACACCTCCATGTCGGAGCAGGACTTGCTGGGCCGCATCCGGGCCGCCGCGCCGATGAGGCCCGTCAGCTCGTCGGCGGCGAAGAGGACCTTTTCCATCTCGTGGACAGGCTCCACGTCGGAGCAGATGCCGTAGCCATGGCTGCACACGGCGCGGACCAGCTCGTCGGAGCAGCCGATCTCCGCCAGCAGCTCGGGGGCCTTTTTGCAGTGCTCCTCGGGCCACTTCTCAAAGTCCACGTCGTGGAGGAGGCCCACGGCGGACCAGAAATCCGCCTCTTCGCCATAGCCCAGGTCCCGGGCGTACCAGCCCATGACGGACTCCACCGTCAGGGCGTGCTGGAGGTGGAAGGGCTCGGTGTTATACTTGCGCAGCAGCGCCAGGGCCGCCGCTCTTTCGGGACAGGATTTCATGGGACATTTCTCCTTTGTTTGTTGTTGGGGATAGTATACGGCTTTCGAAAGCGGATTGCAAGCGTATTGGAGCAGATCCCTTCCCGCCGGGCCCGCGTTCCCGATAAAATCCAAGCCCGCCCCTCGACTTGCCGGGGCTCCTGTGCTATACTACAGGAAGACATATTTTTGATGGAAACGGAGGCGTCCGGTTTGTACCGTATTTTTATCGCAGAGGACGACGGCGTCATCGCAGGGGCGGTGGCCCGGCACCTGGAGAGCTGGGGCTATCAGGTGGCCTGCGCCAAAAAGTTCGACGCCGTAATGGCGGAGTTCCTGGACTTCGGACCCCAGCTGGTGCTGCTGGACATCTCCCTGCCCTTCTTCAACGGCTACCACTGGTGCCGGGAGATCCGCAAGGTCTCCCAGGTCCCCATCCTCTTCCTGACCTCCGCCGCGGATAACGTGAACCTGGTCATGGCCATGCAGATGGGCGGGGACGACCTGCTGGCCAAGCCCTTCGACCTTCAGGTCCTCTCCGCCAAGGTCCAGGCCATGCTGCGCCGGGCCTATGACTTCGCCTCCGCCCCGGCCCTGCTCTCCTGCGGCGCCGCGGCGCTGAACCCCGCCAACGGGACGGTCACCGTCAACGGCCGGAGAGTGGAGCTGACGAGGAACGAGGGAAAGCTTCTCCAGCTCCTGCTGGAGAAAAAGGGCCGGATCGTCAGCCGGGACGCCATGATGACCGCCCTGTGGGAGTCGGACAGCTTCGTGGACGAGAACACCCTTTCCGTCAACGTGAACCGCCTCCGGCGGAAGCTGGAGGCGGCAGGACTGCCGGACTTTATCCGCACGAAAAAGGGCGCGGGCTACCTGGTGGAGGATGAAACCGTATGAGAATCCTGGGCGCGTATTTCCGGCGGCACTGGAAGCTGCTCTTCCTCCTGGCGGGGTGCCTGGGCATCTGCTCCGCCGTCTTCTACCTCTACGGCCTGCCTCTGGAGTCGGTGGGCTATGCCTTCGTGCTGTGCTTTTCCCTGGGGCTTGCCTTGTTCGCCGTGGGCTACGTCCAGTTTCTCCGGCGGCACCGGGAGCTGGAGCGGCTGCTGGTCCAGGTCCGGGAGAAGGTCCTCCCCCTGCCGCCCCCCGGGGGACTGCTGGAGGAGGACTATCAGGCCCTGTGCCAGGCCCTGGCCTCCGAGCGGGCCGCCCTGGCCCTGGAGGACCGGAACAGGATCCAGGACATGACGGACTACTACACCCTCTGGGCCCACCAGATCAAAACCCCCATCGCCGCCATGGGGCTGCTCCTCCAGGAGGAGCCCCACCCGGAGCTGGAGGGGGAGCTTTTGAAAATCGAGCAGTACGTGGAGATGGTCCTGGGATACCTCCGCCTGGGCAGCGAGTCCACGGACTATGTATTCCGGGACTGCGGCCTGGACGCGCTGGTGCGCCAGGCCGTGCGGAAGTACGCCCGCCTCTTTATCCTGAAAAAGATCTCCCTGGATTTTCAGGAGACCGGGAAGACCGTGCTGACGGACGAGAAGTGGCTGTCCTTCGTCATCGAGCAGCTGCTGTCCAACGCCGTGAAGTACACCCCCGAGGGGGGCCGGGTCCGCATCTACGGCGACGGGGACACCCTGGTCATCGCCGACAGCGGCATCGGCATCCAGCCGGAGGATCTGCCCCGGGTCTTCGAGAAGGGCTTCACCGGCTTCAACGGGCGGGAGGACAAAAAGTCCACCGGCATCGGGCTTTGCCTCTGCCGCCAGGTGATGGACCGGCTGAACCACGATATTTCCATCGCCTCCCGCCCCGGACAGGGGACCCTGGTGCGGCTGGATCTCTCCAGGGACCGGAAGAGGGTGGAGTGATGGCGGTGATTACAAGAATCATCCCGCCGGAGGAGGACGGGGCCGCGGTGCGGCACATCCTCCGGGCCAAGCTCCACTTTTCCTCCCACGCCGTCTCCCGGCTGGCCCACGGAGGGGACTGCGTCTTCGTCAACGGCGTCCCCGTCCACACGCCCCATATCCTTCGGGCGGGGGACGTGCTGGCGGTGGAGACGGAGGACCGCCGCCCGCCCAAGAGCGCCGTCACGCCGGGGCCCTGGCCCCTGCCGGTGGTCTGGGAGGACGAACATCTGCTCATCGTCGACAAGCCCGCGGGCATGACGGCCCACGCCTCCAACTTCCTGCCGGACACCCCCACCGTGGCGGGGGCCCTGGCCTGGGAGCGGGGAGCGGACTTTATCTTCCATCCGGTGAACCGCCTGGACAAGGGCACCACGGGGCTGATGGCCGTCGCCAAGAACGGCTACGTCCACGACCTGCTCCGGCGGGCCCTGCATACGGAGGCGTTCCGTCGGGAGTACCGGGCGGTGTGCCTGGGCTGTCCCCAGCCGGAACGGGGGACGGTGGACGCCCCCATCGGGCGGGACGAAAGCTCCGTGGTGGCTAGGCGCGTCCGGCCGGACGGGGCCCCCGCCGTGTCCCACTATGAGGTGCTGGCCAAGGGGGAGGGATTATCCCTCCTGGCCCTCCGGCCGGAGACCGGGCGGACCCACCAGCTCCGGGTCCACATGGCGCACCTGGGCTGCCCCCTGGCGGGGGACTGGCTCTATGGCACGGAGGACCCGGGGCTCATCCCCCGGCCCGCCCTGCACTCCTATCAGCTGGCGCTGGTCCACCCCGTCAACGGGGATCGGGTGGAGGTCTCGGCCCCTTTGCCGGAGGACATGAGACGGTTGCTCCGGGAACGGTTTCCGGCCGGGACGGAGGTCAAATAAGAGGCGGGACCCGTTTTTTGTACGGGTCCCGCTTTTTAATCGTCTTCCGGGTCTTCCTCCGGATCCTCCCCGTCCTCTCCGGCTTCCTCCGGGAGGGCGGGGCCTTCTTCCTCCGGCTCCTGCAGTTCCTCCGGCAGGGGGGCCTTGAACATCTTCCAGCCCAGGAGGCCCAGGGCCACCGCTCCGCCTCCCAGGACCACCGAGCCCAGCACGAACTGGAACTTGGTTGGGCCGTATGGGTCGTGGGTCAGGTAGGGCTTGGCGATCTGGTAGAAGAGGTAAACCAGGTACAGCGCCGCCAGGGCGTAGACGTTGGCGCGGACTCTGGGGTTGAAGGGCTTCTTGGGTTCCTTGGGCTTAGACATGGAGTTCCTCCTTTTCCGCCCCGTCGGGCCGGGTGACGCTCCGCACCCACTTCCAGCTGTGGAGCCGGAGGGCCACGGGAATGATTTTATAGATCTGGTCCCACTTCAGCAGGAAGAACACCAGCGCCGGGGGGCTCTTCCACCAAAAGGCCGCCATGGCGGAGAAGGGTACCACGACGCCCCACATGCTGATGAGGTTCATCTTGGCGCTGAAAGCCGTGTCCCCCCCGCCCCGGATGACGCCCGTGTCGCAGGCCATCTGGTAAGAGGTTCCCACCGTGGTGACGGCGATAATCGCCATGAACTGGAGGGCCAATCCCCGGGCCCGGGCCGTCAGCGTGCCGCCGAAGACCGCCAGGATGGGATTTCGAGCCAGGAAGATCAGCCCGCCGGAAACCAGGCCAATGACGATGAACAGAACCTGAAGCGTGGCCACCAGGGGCCGGAGAGCGTCTTTCTTTCCCTCGCCGATGCTCCGCCCCACCACGATGCCGGAGGCGGAAGCCGCGCCGTAGGCCACTACGGAGAGGACCTGGTAAACCTGGACGGCAATGGCGTTGGCCGCCGTCACGTCGCCTCCCAGGTGGCCCAGGATGCCGGTCTGCACCATCTGGGCCACGCCCCAGAGGGCCTGATTCACCAGCACCGGGGCGGAGACCCGGTTATAGTCCCTCAGATAGCTGGCGTCAATGAAGAGGAGTTTTTTCAGAGTCAGGTTCAGCCGCTTTTCCCGGTATTTTAAGTAGTAGACCACGATCAGCAGCTCCACGCAGCGGGAAACCAAGGTGGCTATCGCCGCTCCCCGGACGCCCAACTCCGGGCAGCCGAGATTCCCGTAGATCAAGAGGTAGTTCAGCGTGACGTTGATGCACAGGGTGGAGAAGGAGATGGCGTAGCCGATCTTCACCACGCCGATGGACCGAAGAGAGGCCACCAGGATGTTGGTGACGGTGAAAATCACGTAGGAAAAGCAGATGATCTGGAAGTAGGCCGCCCCCTGGGCGATGACCCCGGCGTCATTGGACAAAAGGCCCAGCAGCTCATTGGGAAACAGCAGCACCGCCCCGAACAGCAGCGCCGAGAGAACCGCCCCGAAGCGCAGGGCCACGCCGATGATGTGGGGAATGGGCTCCAGCTTATTCTTGCCCCAGTACTGGGACCCCAGCACCACGGCCCCCTCTCCCGCGCCGCCCACCAGCATCTGAAGCAGAAACTGGATCTGGTTGCACAGGCTCACGCCGCTCATAGCCTCCTGACTGTAGCGGCCCAGCATGACGGTATCCATCAGGTTCACGCCGAAGGTCAGCAGGTTCTGCAGAGCCAGGGACAGCGTCAGGGCGAAGAAAGCGCGGTAGAAGGTCTTCTCTCGAATCATGGAACTCGCTCCTTTAAAAAGGCCGGGCACCTTTTGAGTGCCCGGCCCTGACGCGTCTGATTACTCTTCCTCTTCCGTCTCGTCCTCGTCCAGGCTCTCCAAGTCGAACTCCAGCTTCTCGCCGCAGTTGGGGCAGACGACCTCCCCGTCCTCCAGGACGGATTCGTCAAAATAGATGGTCTCCTCACAGGTGGGGCAGGTGGTGGCGTAGCACTCCTCGTCCTCTCCCAGGTCGTCCAGCTCGTATTCGGGCTCTTCGTCTTCCTCGCCGTAGAGCAGATCCTCCACGTCCTCCAGATCGTCGCTGACGGCGTCCAGGCCCTCGCCCAGCTCCTCCTGGGCGTCCTCGATGTCGCTGAGCTCCAGGGCGATGTCCTCCAGCACGTCGATGATGGCGGCCAGGAGCTTGCCCTCCTTCTTTTCGGTGTTCAGCTCCAGGCCCTCGGCCAGGCCCTTCAGATACGCGACCTTCTCAGTGATGCTCATAGTCAATGACCTCCTTTATCATTCAAATCATTTTCGCCGCGACATGCGCGTGGCGAAAATACCTCGGCTCGTGCGCCCTGGGCGCACACACCAGTGACCGATGTCACTGGTGAGGGGGAATCTAAAGGGGGGATGAAATCCCCCCTTTAAGCGCAAGCGCTCATTCTTTGCAGCGACCCAGGTATTCGCCGGTACGGGTGTCCACCTGGATCTTCTCGCCCTCGTTGATGAACAGGGGCACCTGGATCACGGCGCCGGTCTCCAAGGTGGCCTTTTTGGTCACGTTGGTGGCCGTGTCTCCCTTGACGCCGGGTTCCGTCTCAGTGACTTCCAAGTCCATGAAGTTGGGGACCTCCACGGTGAAGACGCTGCCCTTGTAGCTCACCAGCTTGCAGACGGTGTTCTCCTTCATGAACTTGAAGGCGTCGCCCAGGACCTCCCGGTTCAGCGGGGTCATGTCGTAGGTCTCGGGATCCATGAAGTAATACAGGTCGCCGTCGTTGTAGCTGTATTCGGCGTCCTTGCGCTCCACGCTGGCCTGCTCGAATTTGGCGGTGGGGTTGAAGGACTCCTCCCGGATGGCCCCGGTGATGACATTTTTAT
>CAMXKT010000095.1 GCA_947244595.1 uncultured Oscillibacter sp.
CCCTCGTCGTGGGTCAGGCCGCACTCGGCCATGGTGCGGTAGATCACGTCCGTGGCGCCCTCCACCAGGCGGCCCTGGTCCGTGTCTTCGATGCGGAGGATGAAGGTGCCGTGGTGGTGCCGGGCGATGAGCCAGGTGTACAGGGCGGTGCGGAGATTGCCCACGTGCATGTAGCCCGTGGGAGAGGGGGCGAAGCGGGTGCGGACGGAGCCCTTAGGGATGCGGGCCTCCATGTCCGGGAAAAAGCGGCTGTCGGGAGCCATAGAAAAACCTCCATGTCAAGCCGGGGGGAGCCCCGGCGGGTTTGGTGCATTGCCATTATCTACGGTTTGGAGGGAAAAGTCAAGGGCCGCCGGGACCGTTTCCCGGTCCTTTTTGCCATATACTCTAAAAAAGCCGCCGCCGCAAGCCTTGGCTTTCAGTCCCTTCGTCACTTGCAAAGGGGAGGGGGGCTTGTTAGAATATCTGTGGTTCAAGAGTTTTGACGAGTTCCTTTCACCATCCGATAACTGATTATGAGGTGTATATGTATCATACCGTGATTTTTGACCTGGACGGGACCCTGCTGGACACCATCGAGGATCTGGCCGCCGCCGGAAACTGGGTCTGCCGCCGCAACGGCTGGCCGGAACACTCCCTGGAGCAGTTCAGGGCCATGGTGGGCCACGGCATCCCCAATCTGGTCTCCAAATTCTCACCCGAGGGCTGCCAGAGCCCCCTGATCCTGATGAATACCATCTCCCAGTTCAGCGATTACTACGGGGAGCACAACATGGAAGCCACCGTGCCCTACCCGGGCGTCAAGGACCTGCTGGAGCGGCTGAAGGCCGCCGGGGTCCGGATGGCCGTCTATTCCAACAAGGCGGATAGATTCAGCCGGGAAATCATCGACCACTACCTGCCGGGCTTTTTCGATCTGGTTCGGGGGAAAGTGGACGGCGTGCCCGTAAAGCCGGATCCCACGGGCATCCACAACATGATGCGGGAGCTGAACGCCAGGCCGGAGGACACCCTCTTTGTGGGAGACAGCAGCGTGGACGTGCGGACCGGCCACAACGCCGGATTAAAGGCCTGCGGCGTCACCTGGGGCTTCCGGCCCCGGGCCTCTCTGGAGGAGGCCGGGGCGGACCGGCTGGCGGACACTATGGAGGAATTGGAGGCCGCCATCCTGGAGGGCCCATGGTCCTGACGTTTGAGCAGGCCGGAGACCTGCTGGATGAGCTGATGGAGCCCTTCCCGGAGGCCCTGTTCGAGGGGCTCAACGGCGGCGTCCACCTGGTGGAAGAGGCCATGCCGGACCCGGAGTTTCCCCAGGCGGAGCTTTACATCATGGGGGGGTACCACGAGGACCTGTTGGGCCGGTATATCAACCTCTATTACGGCTCCTTCGCCGCCGCGGCGGAACGGGAGGAGTGGACGGAGGAGGACTGGGCCGCGGAGCTGCGCCAGACCCTCTCCCACGAGCTGACCCACCACATGGAGGGCCGGGGCGGTCTCCACGCCTTGGACGACAAGGACGCCGAGCAGCTGGCCGCCTGGCGGGAGGAGTACGGAAAACCGACTTGATAAAAACCGGAAGGGGAGACCCTTCCGGTTTTCTTCATGCTATTTGGTGGGGAAGCCGAACTGGTCCCGCATGTCAAAGAGGAAGCGCAGGAAACCCTCCGGGTAGGGGATGAACTCCCCCCGGCCCAGCATGTCCAGAATTTCCCCCAGGGAGGCCCAGCGGACGGCCCGGACCTCCTCCTCCTGGAGCGTCAGATCCTCCAGCCGGAGGTCCCTGGTGAGGATGTAGAAGTCGTCGAAGCCGCCGTCAAAGTTCACCGTCATCGAGGGCCGGAGACCGCTGAGGTCCAGAGAGACGCCCAGCTCCTCCCGGACTTCCCGCTCCGCCCCCTGGCGGCTGGTTTCCCCAGCGTCCACGCCGCCGCCCACGGACACGTCCCAGAGGTTGGGAAAGATGAACTTTTCAGGGGCCCGCTGCTGGATCAGCAGCCGCCCCCGGCTGTCGAACACGCAGACGTGGACCACCAGCCGCAGTTCACCGGGACCCTTGGGAGCGCCTCGCTCCGCCGTCCTCCCCAGGGGGAGGCGGTTTTCATCGTATAGATCTACCAGTTCCATGATGTCCTCCCTCACTGTTTCGCGGCGGTCTTGTAGTCCCCGCCGGGGCGGTAGAAGGGACAGCCGGTGTTGGTCCCCTTTAGAAACCGCTCCATCTCGTCCTCATCCAGGTCCATGGTACAGACGAAGGACTCCAGCTCCTCGTCGTAGTCATAACAGACACAGTCCTCGCAGATGTTGGTCATACGGCATCACCTCTCTAGAGGATGATAGCATAAATCCCGTCCACATCCAAGTGTTTTTTGATGACCAGCTCCTCCAGGGCCTCCCGGCTGTCCGGCGGTCCGGCCCAGCACAGACCGCATCCGGCGGTGACGCTCCGGGGCACGGGGATCAGCCGCCCCGGCAGGCCCCCGGCCTTGCAGGCGGCCTCCATGGCCATGGCCCCGGCGGTGGTGCGGAAGGTCACCACGCACTTTTCCGTCCGCTGCCTCATGCCTCCTCCGCCTCCCGGGCCAGGATACGGACCGCCTCCGCCGCCTGGTCCGTCTCCGCCTCCGTGTTGAAGTACGACCAGGAGAACCGGACGGCCCCCTGGTCCTCCGTCCCCAGGGCGCGGTGGAGCCGGGGGGCGCAGTGGGCCCCAGGGCGGGTGGCGATATCGAAGCGCTCCGCCAGCTCGTCAGAAACTTCGGCGGAATCGAAGTTCCCAATGTTCAGCGTGACGATGGGGGCCCGGACGGGGGCGGAGAAGTCCCCGTAGACCGTTACTCCCGGCAGGTCCCGGACCGCCCCATAAAACCGGCGGGCCAGAGCATCTTCTCGGGCGTGGATGGCGTCGACGCCGGTTTCGTTCAGAAAGTCCAGGGCGGCGTTCAGCCCCGCCAGGCCGTGGCCGTTGAGGGTCCCGGCCTCCAGCCGGGTGGGGTACTCGGCGGGCTGGGTCTCCAAATAGCTCCGAACCCCGGTGCCCCCCACGGCGAAGGGCCGGATCTCCAGCCCCTCCCGTAGACACAGCCCCCCGGTGCCCTGGGGGCCCATCAGGCTCTTGTGGCCTGTAAAGCAGACAACGCTGACACCCGTTGCCGCCATGTCGATAGGGAGGACCCCCGCCGTCTGGGAGGCGTCCAGGATAAAGAGGAGGCCGTGCTCCCGGGCGAAGCGGCCCACCCAGTCAATATCTACCGTGTCCCCCGTCAGGTTGGAGGCGTGGGTGCAGACCACGGCTTTCGTCTCCGGCCGGAGGAGGGCTTCAAACCCGCCGTAGTCCAGCCGTCCCTGCCTGTCCGCCGGGACGAAGTCCACCGCCGCCCCCGCCTCCCGGAGGCGGTACAGGGGCCGGAGGACGGAGTTATGTTCCAGGTCCGTGGAGATCACGTGGTCCCCGGGCCCCAGCAGGCCGCTGACGGCGATGTTCAGCGCCTGGGTGGAATTCTGGGTGAAGCACACGTGGTCCACCCGGGGGCAGCCCAGCAGGGCGGCGATCTTCTCCCGGGTCTCATAGATGGTCCGGGCCGCCGACAGAGCCCCCTCGTGGCCTCCCCGGCCGCAGTTGCCGTAGGAGGACAGGGCTTCCAATACGGCCCGGGACACGGCGGGGGGCTTGGTCCGGGTGGTGGCGGCGTTGTCCAGGTAGATCACGGCTTGATCACCCTGCCCGCCCCCGCCAGCTTCTCCACGATGGCGTACATGTTGGTGACGCCGCCCACCGCCAGCGCCTCCGTCAGGCCGTAGTGGTTCAGGCAGGTGCCGCAGGTGAGGATCTCCACCCCCTGGGCCTCCAGGTTTTTCAGGTCCTCCAGGGAGTCGGAGCCCCGGCAGGTGAGATGGGCCCCGCCGTTATAGAAAAGCATGGTGCGGGGCAGCTCCGGAAGCTGGCTGACGGCGAAGAGGAAGCCCTTCATCAGTGCCTTGCCCAGCTCGTCGGAGCCCCGGCCCATGACCGCGCTGTCCACCGCCACCACCAGGTTTCCCCGCTGGTCCGGGGCGCAGGTCAGAGGCGGCTCCTCCAAGGGGGCCTCCCCGGCGGGGTCCGTCACCTCCATGGTGACCACGAACTCCTTTTCTCCCAGCTTCTCGGACTTCGCCGCCAGCTTGTGCCCAGCGGCCATCCGGGTCAGGTTCTGCACGGCGATCTCATTGTCCACGTGGACCTCCAGAATGCCTGGCTCGGTCATCTCCCGCAGGGCCCGGGTAGCCTTTACCACGGGAATGGGACACTGCTCGCCCACGGCGTTCACAACGATTGTTTTCATCTCCATACCTCCGTCTTCCGCCCAAGGGCGGGTGTTGTCCCCTCCATTGTACCGCCCGGGGCGTCGGAAGGCAAGGGCTATTTTTTGAAAAGAATATCGTTGGTTTTTTGGGAAAGTTCTTGACAGTACCGGAAGGCGGCGGATACAATAGAAAAATCAGATTTTGAAAGATTCGAGGTCGTTTTTATGAAAACACCCTTTGTTAGCAAAGACCAGCTGGAGGCCGCTGCCGCCCGGTATCCTACCCCCTTCCACATCTACAACGAGAGGGGCATTCGGGAGAACGCCCGGAGGCTGAAAGCCGCCTTCGCCTGGAATCCCGGCTTCCGGGAGTACTTCGCCGTCAAGGCTACCCCCACCCCCGCCATTTTGAAGCTCCTCCATGAGGAGGGCTGCGGCTGCGACTGCTCCTCTCTCGCCGAACTGGCCCTGGCGGAGCGCTGCGGGATCACCGGGGAGGCGGGGATTATGTTCTCCTCCAACAACACCACGGAGGAGGAGTTCCAGGCCGCCGCCCGCCTGGGGGGCGTCATCAACCTGGACGATATCACCCTCATCGACACCCTGGTGAACGCCCTGGGGAAGGCACCTGAAAAGATTTGCTGCCGCTACAACCCCGGCGGGGTCTTCACCCTGGGGGAGAGCCGGGACGGCGTCCAGGTGATGGACACCCCCGGCGACGCCAAGTACGGCATGACCCTGCCCCAGCTCAGCGAGGCGTTCCGGCGGCTGAAGGAGCTGGGAGCCAAGGAGTTCGGCATCCACGCTTTCCTGGCCTCCAACACGCTGTCCAACGACTACTATCCCGCCCTGGCCCGCATCCTCTTCCAGCTGGCGGCGGAGCTCCAGGCGGAGACGGGATGCCGGGTCACGTTCATCAACCTCTCCGGCGGCGTGGGGGTGCCCTACCGCCCGGAGGAGCCGGAAAACGACATTGCCGTTATTGGAGAGGGCGTGCGCAGGGCCTATGAGGAAATCCTGGTTCCCGCCGGGATGGACGGCGTGGCCCTGTACACGGAGCTGGGCCGCTACATGCTGGCCCCTTATGGGCACCTGGTCACCCGGGCCATTCATGAGAAGCACATTTACAAGGAGTATATCGGGGTGGACGCCTGTGCCTGCAACCTGATGCGCCCGGCCATGTACGGGGCCTACCACCACATTACGGTGATGGGGAAGGAGAACGCCCCCTGCGACCACAAATACGACGTGGCGGGGAGCCTCTGCGAGAACAACGACAAGTTCGCCGTGGACCGGATGCTGCCCAAAATTGATATGGGAGACCTGCTGGTCATCCATGACGCCGGGGCCCACGGGTTCTCCATGGGCTACAACTACAACGGCAAGCTTCGCTCGGCGGAGCTGCTCCTCCGGGAGGACGGAAGCGTGGAGCTCATCCGCCGGGCGGAGACGCTGGAGGACTATTTCGCCACGCTGGTGTGGTGAGGTGTAACGTATAAAGAGGGACTTCAGCGAACCACTACGCTTGTCTCGTGTTGATTCGACAAATCGGATTTTGTAAAATTAAATTCTGATTAGCAACAGGGAGGAACAAATCATGTACACTTATAAAACCGAAATCTTGACGGTAGGGACTAAGTGGTTTTCCGACAAAGCAGACGTAAACGATGTAACGGTGTTAGACCAGTTAATCAATGAACGGGCTGCTGATGGGTGGGAACTTGTGACATACGATTACATGGCGACATCCATGCAGGTTAAAGGAGCATTTGTGATTACATTCAGGAAGCGGCAATCACTCTAACAGACGCATAAGACAGCTTCCGGTTTGTCGGGAGGATTTCATCTTTGTGGTGAAATCCATCTTGAGAAAAACCGCCTGGGAATTCCCAGGCGGTTTCTCTGTGCCTTAAAGTTTGCGGAGCGCGTCCACCAGAGCGGTCTTGCCCTCGGTCTTTTCATCTTTCATCTTGATGACCCGGGCGGGGCTTCCGGCCACCACGGCGTTGTCCGGCACGTCCTCAATCACCACGGCCCCGGCGGCCACCACGGCGTTTTTGCCGATATGGACCCCCTCGATGACCACGGCGTTGGCTCCCACCAGCACGCCGTCCTCCACAATGACGGGGGTGGCGGAGGCGGGCTCCACCACGCCGGCCAGGACGGCCCCCGCGCCGATGTGGCA
>CAMXKT010000096.1 GCA_947244595.1 uncultured Oscillibacter sp.
CCACGGTGATGCAGAGCACCATGCCCTTGGACCAGTCGTCGGGCTTCTTGGCCAGGATGTTGATGGAGCCCGCAGCCACGCGGCCCTGGGCGATGGCGGAGAACAGGCCGCCGAGAGCCATGGGCAGGCACGCGAAGAGGTACTGGCAGCCCTGGGCAATGCTCATCTGGGGCAGCTCGCCGCCCAGCAGGCCCATGGAGAAGATGGCGAAGAACCACACCACCAGGCCGTACAGGCCCTGGGTGCCGGGGATAACCTGGAGAATCATGACCTTACCGAACTTGCTGGGGTCCTGGCACAGAAGGCCCGTGCCCGCCTCGCCGGCGATTCCGGTGCCCTTGGCGGAGCCGATGCCGGGGAGAACCGCCGCAAGACCCGCGCCCAGAAGAGCCAGGGCCAGGCCGCCGAAAGCGCCGATAAAGGAGCCCGCCGCCGCGTTCTGCTCAATCGCCTGAATGATATCCATATCCATAGTGTTGTTCCTCCTAAAATAAATTTACTTGGTGATGTCCACGTATTTGGTCTCCATGGCCAGGGGCCGGAAGGGCTTGCCGCCGTCCTCATAGAACTTGCCGAAGTACTCCAGGCACTGGAGGCGCAGGTCGTGGACGTAGCAGCCCAGCAGGTTCAGCGCGAAGTTCAGCGCGTTGCCCGCCAGGGAGATCACAAGGAAAATGATGATGTTGCCGGGGATCGCGCCCAATGTATTGAACACCTGGGCGATGACGCTGCCCGCCAGCATCAATGCCATGAGACGGGCGTAGGAGAGGATATCGCCGAAATAGCCCGTCACGTGGTTGTAGAGAGAGCCGAAGATGCCCATGATCTTGCCGAAGCCCTGGCCGGTGACCAGGGGCCCGATGACGATCAGGGCCAGCCCCGCGTAAAGCACCAGGTTCGTCACACCCACGGCCATGAGGCCGATGCCGATGAAGACGATCCACCAGGTGACCTCCTCGAAAACGGCGTCCAGCACCTGCCCGGCTTTCAGCTTGCGGATGAAGCTGATGGCCATGCCGGTAACAATCTGGACCATGCCCAGGGCCATGGCCCCCACGAGAATCATGAGGGTGTCGTTCAGCGGCGTGAAGAGGGCCGGCAGGGCAAAGTCGCCGCCGGTGGTCAGCTTCACCACCTGGGTCAGGAAGTCTCCGAAGAAGCCGCCGGTCAGCGCGCCCCAGAAGAAGGTGGACACGCCGCACAGCTGCAGAAGGCCCATCATGTGGCCCATGGTGCCCTTGGGCCGGAATTTTTTCGAGATGACGGTACCCGCCAGGAACATCAAAATCCCGTAGCCCATGTCCGCCATCATGATGCCGTAGAACAAAATGAAGAACGGCGCCATGAGGGGGTTGGGGTCCACGTTGTTGTAGGCGGGAAGGGAGTACATCTCCGTCACCATGTTCAGCGGCTTGGTGAACCAGTTGTTCTTCAGCCGGACCGGTACGTCGGGGATATCCTCCTCCGCCGGGTCCTCCGCCTCCCAGGCGCAGCCCTTGGCGTCCAGAAGGCTCTGGACCTCGCCCATGTTCTCCGCCGGGGCCCAGCCCTCGAAGAACACGATGGTCCCGTCGGTGAGGAGGCGCTCGGTGTTCAAATCCTCCGCCGCCTCTGCGGCAAGCCGGTCGGCGTAGAGCCGGAGCTTGTCCCGCTCCGGAGCCAGGGCGGCGATGGCGGCCTCGGCCTCCTGCCGCTTGGCGTGGTTGTCCTCCAGGGCCCTGTCCAGAGTCTGGACGCTCTCCGCCGCCGTACCCGTCACGCCTTGGAAAACCGTGACGCTGAACCCGTGGGGCCGGAGGATCTCCAGGGCCTTTTCCTCCTCCGCCCGGTGGGCGACGAGGAGGCAGCAGCGCTGCTGCTTGTCCCCGCTGATCTCATAGAGCTCCGCCGCGGCATCCGCCAGTTCATTGCGGATGGCAGCCACGTCCGCCGCCCCGGGGAAGACCCCCAGACGGAAGACCACGTGCTCCGTGCCGCTGAGCTCCAGGGGCATGTCCAGGGAGATCCAGGGCTCCAGGCCGGCCTTCCGGCTCAGGAGGCGGTTCTCCTCCCCCTGCAGGCGGGAGAGGTCCTGCAAATACCCGTTGATCTCCCGGCTGACGGCCCGGGAACCCTCCAGGGTCTCGCCGCTGAGGAATTCCTCCTCGCTCACCGCCCGGCGCTGGATGAAGAGACCGTCCTTGGTCCCGCCATAGCGCTTCAGGGCGGCCAGGGCGGCCCCGGCCTCGCCCTGCTCGTTCTTGGTCTCCGCCAGCGTGGAGTCATCCCGCCGGAGCAGAGCCGACCAGGCGGGGTCCGACAGCTTGCCGGCGGGCTCGCTGATCTCCACACAGCCCAGGCGCAGCAGCTCCCGCAGGAGGGCGTCCCGGCTGTCGGCCATGGCCATGACGCGGAGCTTTTTCATTTTTACAATGGCCATTTCAGTTGCTCACAACCCTTCCGACAATAAACTCCGCCGCAGCCTCCAATCGCTTCCCTGCGGCCTCCCGCAGCTTGGCGGCGTCCGCCTCCGCGGCCTGAGCGGTCTTTTTCGCCTCGGCGGCGGCCCGCTCCTCCGCCTGACGAAGAAGCTCCCGGCCACTCTCCGCCCCGGCGCTCCGGGTCCTCTGCAAGAGCGCCTGACCTTCCTTTTCCGCGTCGGCGATCAGCTGCTTCGCCTCCGCCTCGGCGGCGGCGCGGCGCTCCCGGACTTCCTTTTCCACCTGCGTCACCTTTTCGATCGCTTCCAGGGACATTCGTTCTCACCTTCTCTCCGTGTGCCGTGCGCCCGGCCTTCGTCCCATCCGGGCGCATGGTCATTCTGATTATACAGTATAGGCGAACTCTCCCGGTTTTGCAAGGGAATTTTTGCTAAGGGGGCGAAAAGAAGAACGGAAAAAGCGGGCGCTCCTCCCAAGGGAGGAGCGCCCGCGGACCGGA
The DNA here is from genome assembly GCA_947244595.1 of uncultured Oscillibacter sp. Lineage (GTDB taxonomy): Bacteria > Bacillota > Clostridia > Oscillospirales > Oscillospiraceae > Oscillibacter. The sequence continues at coordinate 2,920 of CAMXKT010000096.1, forward strand.
ATCTGGGCACGGCGGTTATTTTGTCTGGCTCAGCCGTTCCAGGGCCTCTTCCCTGGAGGCGGCGAAAAAGAAATGCCTGCCCTGGTTGGACTCATAGATAAAGTCCCGGAGGGGCTTGCTGGTATAGCGGGAATAGTCGCCGAATACGGCGGCCTTCACGTGGTAGTTCACAAATTTCTGGAGAATCTCCCCGGCAAGGCCCGTGCTGAGAATGAAGAAGTCCTCCCCCAGCACCCGCTTGTCCAGGGCGACGCGCTCCGCCCCGGATTCGTATTTCACGGTCATCGCCAGGTCCAGGGCGGCCTGCGGCGTGGTGATCTCCGCCTGATCGCCGGAAACCACCGCGATATCCGTTCCATTCACTTTTGTATATTCGATGTTCACAAAATTGCCTCCTTTATCAAAATCGCGGCACAGATTCCAGCTGAGGAGGTATCATATCACAGGGGCGGCCGGTTTGTCAAATCCCGGCGGGACCGCTCTTTTCTTTTCCCCCAAATCGTGGTATACTATTTTCCAGCTTATAAAATCAGCTTATTGGGAGGGGTTACCATGCGGGCCGAGGAACGGCGTCAGGCCATTTTGGAGCATCTGCGGCAGTCCAGCCGCCCCGTCAGCGCGGGGTATCTGGCGGAGCGCTTCTCCGTCAGCCGTCAGGCGGTGGTGGGGGACGTGGCCCTGCTCCGGGCCTCCGGGGCGGACATCTCCGCCACCCCCAGGGGCTATATCATCCTGAAAGCCGACCAGGGCCTCATCCGCCGGGTGGCCTGCCGCCACGACGGCTTGGGCATGGAGGCGGAGTTAAACGCCGTGGTGGACCAGGGCTGTTCCGTGCTGGACGTCATCGTGGACCATCCCATCTACGGCCAGCTCACCGGGCCTCTCCAGCTCGCAAGCCGCTACGACGTGGGCCAGTTCCTCTCCCGCTGCACGGAGGCCGGGGCCCGGCCCCTCTCGGACCTCACGGGGGGCATCCACCTTCACACCCTCTCCTGTCCGGACGAGGACGCCTTCCGCCGGGTCCAGGACGTTCTGCGGAACCTGGGCGTCCTGCTGGAGGGCTGAGGCATGAGACAAAACAGCGGCATCCGGGATATGACGGCGGGCAGCCCCGCCGGGCACATCCTCTATTTCGCCCTGCCCCTGCTGGCGGGGAGCCTCCTCCAGCAGCTCTACAACATGGTGGACAGTTGGGTGGTGGGGCGCTACGTGGGCGACGGGGCCCTGGCCGCCGTGGGCGTGGGCTTCCCGGTGCTGACCATGTTCTCCTCCCTCTTCATCGGCCTGTCCGGGGGCGGTACGGTGGTCATCGCCCAGTTCTTCGGCGCGGGGAAGATGGACCGGGTCCGGGACGCGGTGGACACCATCTACGCCGCTTTCCTCACCTCCATCGTCCCCCTGACGGCCCTGGCCCTGCTGGCCGTGGGGCCCATTCTCAGCCTGCTCCAGGTGGAGGAATCGGCCTACGGCGAGGCGTACCTCTATCTAATGGTGGTCTGCGCCGGGCTCATCGGCAGCATCGGCTACAACCTGAACTCCGGCATCTTGGGCGGCCTGGGGAACAGCCGGAGCACCCTGCTGTTTCTGGCCTCCGCCTCGGTTTTGAACATCGTCCTGGACCTGGTGCTGGTGCTGGCCTTCGGCCTGGGAGTTTTAGGCGTGGCTCTGGGGACCATCATCGCCCAGGCCTTCTCCTGGCTCTTCGGGGTCTTCTACATCAACCGGCGCTACCCGGAGATCTCCCTCCGCCTCATTCCCCGGCGGTTCGACTGGTCCCTCTTCAAGCAGATCATGGGCATCGGCCTTCCGGCGGGGGTGCAGATGTCCCTGGTGGCCCTGGGGGCCATGGTGGTCATGGGGAAGATCAACCTCTACGGCAAGGAGTTCACCGCCGGGTACAACGTGGGCTTCCGGCTGGACCAGCTGGCCTTCCTGCCCATCCAGAGTTTATCCAGCGCCGTCATCTCCTTCGTGGGCCAGAACATCGGCGCGAAGCAGCTGGACCGGGCCCGGCAGGGCATCCGGGTCACCGTCACCCTCTCCGCCGCCTGGGCGGTGCTGATGACGGCGGTTCTCATGCCCTTCCGGGAGCCCCTGGTGGCCTTTTTCTCCCCCACTCCGGCGGTCATCCACGCCGGGGCCGTGTACCTCCAGTGCATCATGCCCTTTTACTTCATGTTCGCCATCATGTTCTGTTTGAACAACGCCATGAGAGGGGCCGGGGACAGCGTGTTCCCCATGGTGGACGTGATTCTGTCCCTCATCCTGGTCCGGGTCCCGGCAGTCTACTACCTGGCGGACCACTACGGGCCGGATTACATGTACTATGGCATGGCCGTGGGCTGGACCGTGGGCCTGGCCCTGTCCGTGGGGTGGTACTTTTCGGGAAGGTGGAAGCGGCACGGGAGTCTGGCGGACAAGGATGGGGAGCGCGGCTAAGAGGCCCGCGCCGCGCGGTTACCAGGGCGGCAAATCGGAAGTTATGGAGAAATAGTCGTATGTACAAACGCCCTGTTCTTTTTCGAGGGTCACTGGAAATCATGCTGTTCATTATCCTGGCAGTGTTTCTTTTCTGCTGGCTTTTCAACACTTACCGATTTGGAAAATTCAAAAAATCAAGGCAAGGCGCAAAGGGCAAAAGGAGGAATGACCGACTCGCTCTTTTTATAATCGGTTTTTTCATTATCGCCGCCGCTCTGGCGGCCGCTGCACTCGAACCGTTTTTGTGCAGATAAATTTCAAGAGGGAGGGCGGACACATAGGTCCGCCCCTACAGGGTGGCCTACCGGAAGAAGGCAAAAGCCTGAGGAATGGCCTGGTCAGGGGACCAGGCCCCACAGGTTTTCTCCAGGTTAGCGGCAGCAAGGAGGACCGGACAGGCCTTGCATCAACCTCCAAAACCCCCGCTCAAGCTACGCCGCGGGCAGAAGACTTGCGTAACAAGCCGTCCGTACCCCAGCCGCGCCCCCGTTTTCTCTCTTCCACCGTGCACGGCGCATTCTCTCTTTTCGCAAAAGAGAGAATGGGGGGTGCATTGCCAGGCCATCATCATGGCTTGAGTCTCCCCCGCGCGCCAGCGCCGGAAAATCTCCCGCTTGTAATTTCCCGCCATTCCCGGTATAATAAACTAGTTATATCCCCCGTCATCACCGGCGTCCCTTCCATTCGGGGCCGCCGTTTTAAAGGAGAACAACCATGGACCAGAAAAAATTCTATATCACCACGCCCATCTACTACCCCTCGGACAAGCTCCACATCGGTCACACCTACTGCACCGTGGCCACAGACGTGCTGGCCCGCTACCACCGTCTTCTCGGGGAAGACGTCATGTTCCTCACCGGCACCGACGAGCACGGCCAGAAAATCGGTGACATCGCCGCCGCCGCCGGGGTCACCCCCCAGGAGTTCGTGGACCGCATCGTGGAGGGTCCCCGGGGCATCAAGGACCTGTGGAAGCTGATGAATATCTCCAACGACCGCTTCATCCGCACCACGGACGACTACCACGTCCAGTCCGTCC